>JAJPJF010000213.1 GCA_021324415.1 Nostocales cyanobacterium Centralia_MAG_434 | reverse complement strand
CACTTACTTTCAGGGACGGATTTATGGTGCAGAAAATGTTCCTAAAACTGGACCACTGATAGTAGTGAGCAATCATGCTAGCAACTTTGATCCGCCGATAGTTTCTAATTGTGTCTGTCGCCCAGTGGCGTATATGGCAAAGGAAGAACTGTTTAAAATTCCAATCTTGAAACAAGCTATTCAGTTGTATGGTGCTTACCCAGTTCATCGGGGGTCTACTGATCGTGCTGCAATGCGTGCAGCCATGAAGTGTCTAGATGAGGGTTGGGCTGTGGGTATTTTTTTGCAAGGGACTCGTACCCCAGATGGGCGTATTACAGATCCTAAAAGAGGTGCAGCATTAATTGCGGCTAAAACCAAAGTACCACTCTTACCAGTGTGTTTATGGGGAACTCAGGCAATTGAGCAAAAAGGCACTTTGACTCCCCGTCCAGTTCCAGTCACAGTGAGGATTGGTAGCCTGATTGATGCCCCCAGTTCTAGCACGAAAGAGGAATTAGAAGCAGTGACGCAAAGTTGTGCCGCAGCAATTAATGCACTCCACGATTTGGGACGATGAACTCCTAGATAAAATAAGCTTAAGTGCATCAAACTGGAAAAACTATGTCAGATTTAAGAGCCGAATTAACAGAAAACTTGGATGAAGCTGAGTGGGAGTGGCTGATTCCCCATGTACAACGAGATGCAGTTATTGTGGTGGCAGTGGATCTGGACTTATTGGATGTAGGGGTTGCGATCGCTAGTGATAACGTATCTGAAGTGCAAACATGGATTAATGGCGCACTGATTAGCAAACCTTCAGTCACTCAAATGGGAGAGTGGAATAGCGATCGTACAAAGCGATTTCAAACTTTAATTGTGCAGCCTTATGTGCTTGTCCAGGAAAAAATAGCAGCATGAAGTTCAATTTGACAGTAGAAGTACTTACTTACCAAAAAGTGCTTCACCTAGAAAAAATTTTCTGCTCCAACTGTATCTCATCAATGAGATCCACAAATATAAACACTATCGACTCTCGGATAAACTCGCTATCCTAGAGGGAGAGCAAGACGACATTTAAAAAATGAGCCTTAAAACCTTTCAATTTAATCTGTCTAATCTCCGCCTTTGGCTCACCCTGTTAGCAGTTATGTGGTTGCTGGCGTCTTTGGGCTTGGGTTGGTTAGTGAATTCCTTACTAATTATTGTTGGGGTATTGTTGTTAGCGCCTGTTCTCGTATTTTTCGGTTTTCGCTGGTGGCTGCAACATAACTTAGTAACTGACCAGTGCCCTGTCTGTGGATATGAATTTAGTGGTTTAAATCAAACTCAGTTACGGTGTCCTAACTGTAGTGAGCAGTTATTAGTGCAGCAGGGTCATTTCCGCCGTTTCACACCAGAAGGAACAATTGATGTAACGGCAGTTGAAGTGCAAGCTAAATCACTGGAGGATTAGTCATTAGCCAAGCCATCATTCATAGATACAAAATCAGACGTTGATCTCCTAGCAACTTAGGGGATCAACGTCTGAATAGATGGTTTAGAGTTTTAGTTTAATAACGTCGATACCTGTCTGACGAAGAGTCTTGGATTGCTCTGTTAGTTAAGTCAATTGCTCTGTTGACATGATATTCTGCTCTGCTTCGCCATCCTCGAGCATAGCGGTTATTTTCTGTTTGAGATAGGTCGTTGCGTGCACTCTCCAAAAGTTGCAAAACTTTATGCAATCGACCAGAACGATTGAGTGATACATCAATTTTTGGGTTGTCATTGATGTTTTTACGGTCAACAACTGCTGCACGATCAATTTCTTGAATTGCAACATCAATTTCATTATCTATTGCTTGTATATCCCTGCTAACTGTATAGTACCTGCTACCTGAGTTAAGTAAGCGATCCGCCCTACGAAGGTCGCTGCGTGTGTGGAGATATTCTGGATGATTGCCAGGAAGATCTGCCATAGCAATACCCTGACCAATTGACATCATCACTAGTGTAGTGAAGATACCAAGTGAACCAACCTTTTGTATGAGATTTGTATTCATTTTGTGTCCATAAAAATTTGCGGATTCAAAGATGCAGAAAAAAGCAGATTTTTTCTGGTACCTTTTTTGTTTGGTTGATAAAGTAGACCATAGCAATCTCATTTGAATTATGAAAATTCAAGACTTCACCAAAGCCGATTTCTTAGAAAAACCGGGTTTTTCTATATTCATGAAGGATTGAGAATTGCTATATACTTAAGACCTCTTTATTCTGAAAAAGGTTCATTGAATCGGGAAGAAGGAGGGGCATCAGGGGTACCAGGAGCGGAGGAGACAAGGGGGACAGGGAAGGGGAGAGGAGTCAAAATTAAATTGTCGGCAGTCAGCATTAAGCAGCTAAAGCACTTCAATCAGCAGCCAACTTGAGTATTCTTCTGCATAAGTTGATTTTTTGTTCACTATTAAGAGACAACACAACTATAGAAACTATTAAAACTGTCAGAAATCGGTCAAGACAATTGATTGGTTTTATTGGTTGTATTTGTTGTCGGTTATTAAAGGAAAACCATAGAAATGAATACTCAAGAACTGCAACTTGGACAAGAGTACATTCCAGCCAATGAAAGTGAGTTAATTTCTACCATTAGAGACATTAGTGAACAAAGAGTCAAGAGGTCACAAAAATGGCCAGTACCGCGAGATCAGCATCCTAAACAGCATGGTTGTGTTTGGGCTGAATTTATTGTGGAAGATAATTTACCTGAAAATATTAGAGTTGGTGTTTTCAAAGAACCTAAAACTTATAAAGCCTGGATTCGGTTTTCCAGTCGTCAAGAACAAGATGACTCGAAAGGTGATGCTCAAGCTATGGCAATCAAACTTTTAGGTGTAAAAGGTGAAAAAATCTTGGAGAAAGATGCAGAGACTCAAGATTTTATCATGGTTAATCATCCAGTCTTCTTAGTCAAAAATGTTCAAGACTATGTTGAGCTTTTTAACAAAGAAGAGGCTTTAACTGCAGGAACTGGATGTCCTTTTAAATCTTTCCTGACTGGCTTCTCTCCAATTCCCATAAACTATTTTTTTCCCAGCTTAAACCCAAGTACCTGGCGCTTACATCAAGCTAGCACGATTTTATCGCAGTTATGGAAAAAGCTTTTTAAAAAGCCTACCACTCCTCTGGAAGTGCAATATTGGAGCATGACACCTTACAGACTAGGTTTAGAAACAGGTGAACAACCTTGGCAAGCTATAAAGTTTTTTGTTAAGCCTTCTCCCAAAAATAAACTAGGTAGATCTGTGAACAGATCAAAAAATTATCTTCGCGAAGCAATGGCTCAATATCTGGGAAATCAGGAGGCTTACTTTGACTTTTATATTCAGCTACAAACTGATCCTTACAAGATGCCAATAGAAGATCCAACAATTGAGTGGAAAGGAGCACAAGAGTATAAGGTCGCCACTATCCGAATTCCTGCTCAGGTATTTGATTCACCTGAACAGATGGAGTTTGGTGAGAATTTGTCATATAGTCCTTGGCACTGTTTACCTGAACATCGACCACTGGGTGGGATCAATCGTACTCGTAAAGAAGTGTACCAACATACTGCGAGCTTGAGACATAAATTGAATGGATTAGATCCTCTTCAGCAAGAACCAAAAGAAGAGTCTTTTCAACCACATCTTCTAGATTACCAGTTATCACAAAACGCCTTGACAGTACTTATTCCCATTAAATCGGGAGAAGCTGAACACTTAAGAGAACTTCTCAAGGGAGTTAGCAAAGATCTTAAAAAGAATATTAAGCAACACTCTAGTTCAACTCATTTTGCACGTTGGGTAGTTTTGGAAGATCCTGAAGCTAGCAGTGAGGATGATAAAAATGCCATTGAGCCAAAATTATTGTTCACTAGTAATTATGATGGAGACTTTAAGTCTTATATGAGAGAACTAGTTGAACTTGAAAAGAAGGGTTCAATTATGGAAAAAATTTGGGAGAAGTGCGAGGGATATTTACCAGGAACCTCCCTAGACGTAACACGCTTTACAGATTTTATTAGTAAGTACTCTGAAAAACCTCAAGCTTTTTACGTTGCTCATCGTGGTAGAACAGTCAACATGATTTTAAAAAGTCAGAAAGTTTATAAAAAAGTTAATAAACTTCTTGACAAAAAAGATTTCAAATCATACATAGAGATAATTTCTCAATTATTTTTTATAAAACAAGTTGATTCTCAGCATTCATCTGGATTTTTGCCAAGAATTAAATGGCTATTTCGAGCTTTTGAATATTTGATATTTTTACTGATAGGAATCAAACCTTGGGTAAGAAAAACAAGTTACCAAGTTCCACTAAACTCATTGCAAGAAAAACGACTTAACGAGTTAAAAGAAAATGAAGATACAGGTTCTTGTAAAGAGTTTCAAAATGAATTAACTACTTTTGTGGAAATCAAATCAAATTTCTTCTCTAAAACTATACTTAGTTTTTTTCTATGGCTTGCTAATCAAAAATTCAAGAACGCACCTGCATCATTAGATGGTATTTCCACGATTCATTTTATTCGCTGGGTTATTTTTGATATAACGACAAAAATGGGTCAGAAAAAGTCCTATTTATACTTTGAAAGTAACTACAATGGAAGCTGGGATAGCTATATAAATGATTTTGTCAGTTATGCCAGATTTGCAATGAATTTGGTGTGGGGAAATTGTATAGACTTTCCAACAGGTGGTTGTCAAGATATTGAATGGTTTAAGCAACATATTCGAAAACATCAGTTTCCTGCTCAAGTCTTCTATAGTGCTTATCCAGAGATTACAGTTCAAAACATTACTACCAACTTTCAATTATGTGATATTGTTAGACATTTTTTACAACAACCTAATGCGAAAAATTTCTTAAGTGGTTCTTTATCCAAGACTGAGTAAATACTATTCATTGTCTAACTAGCTTAATTGAGACTGTCTAAAATTTTATCTTTAAAGCGAGAAAATAAATCAATGGTAAAACTAGAAACTCAAGACATCCAAGGAATAATTTTGAGTGGCTACAATCATCTCCCGTTTTCTAAATATCTTTTGCTTCACATTACAAATCCTAAGAAGGCTCAAGAATGGCTGAAGCAACTGTTGCCACAAATCACAAACTCTGATTGGGGTATAAAACCTAATATTCAAAAGCCTTCACAAGCCATCAACATTGCCTTTACCTATACAGGAATTAAAAAACTAGGGTTACCTCCAGAAAGCTTAAGAACCTTTTCCAATGAATTTTTTGAGGGGATGGCAGAGGATAATCGCTCTCGACAACTTGGTGATGAGAAAAAGAATTCACCAACAAACTGGGAATTTGGCTCTCCAGATAAAAAGGAGATAGATGTACTTTTGATTTTACAAGCACAATCACCTTTAGGAGAGTCTCCACAATCGAGCCAAGAAGAATTAGAAAGACTAGGGAAAGAAGAGTTAAACAAACTGTGTCATCATCACAGAGAACTTTTTGTCTCTACCTTAGTAGTTGGAGAGGTAGTTAAAGAAGAAGAAGGCTATTTACCTAGTGATTTTAAAGAACACTTTGGTTTTCACGATAGCATCTCGCAACCAGAGATTGAAGGTAGCCCGAAAGATACGAAAGGGAAACAATTGATCAAAGCAGGAGAGTTTATTTTAGGCTATCTCAATGAAGATGGCAACTTACCACCAACACCAAATATTTCTGCTAAGTATGATATTGCTAATACTTTGAAACCTTTAAATAAAAACTCAGATGTCAAAGATCTTGGGCGAAATGGGAGTTATTTGGTATTTCGGAAGCTGTCTCAGGATGTTGTGAAGTTTCGCCAGTACTTTAGTCAGTTTAGCAATCCAGAACTGATGGCAGCGAAGGTGGTTGGACGTTGGCAAAGTGGTGTCCCACTGACTCTTTCACCCGATAAAGATCATCCAGACTTGTTGGAGAGGAAGGATTTTGATTTTAACCATATTATGAATAATTTTAACTATATGGAGACAGATCCTCATGGATATAGATGTCCTTTCGGTGCCCATATTCGTCGTGTGAATCCTCGTGATTCTCTGGGCGTTGATCCCCAACAATCAATAGAAAGTGTCAATCGACATCGCATTCTTCGACGTGGAGCACTCTATGGAGAGCGTTTACCAGGAGGTTTTTTAGATGATTATAGTAACTGTAGGGAAGCTGATAGTAAACGTGGACTCTTATTTCTGTGTATTAACAGCAATATTAGACAGCAATTTGAGTTCATCCAACAAACTTGGATCAATAATCCAAAATTTAACGGCTTTTATGACGAAATTGATCCTTTAGTTAGTCCTAAATCCACTTCAATGACGATACCTAAAGAACCTGTGCGTGAAAGGCTAACAATACCTGAGTTTGTTTCAGTGAAAGGTGGAGGTTATTTTTTCCTGCCAAGTATCTCAGCTTTAAAATTTCTGGCTTATTATCAACAATAATTTGGAAGGTTGGTCTGGTAGGTTGAATTGTGGAAAGTTGATCAACAAACAGCACCAAGAGCTTTTAAGGTGGTTTTCTGTGCTTCAGTTAATCCAGTGACTCCTATAATGTTCATCTGCTCATAGGGTCTTTGATCTCTTAAAGTACTAACACACTCACCAGTGACAACATTCCACAGCCTAATGGTTCCATCCTGGCTCCCGCTTGCTAAGAGAGGCTTTTGGGGATGAAAGGTTGTAGACCAAACTTCACTGCTATGAGCTTGTAAGGTTTTGAGGCAATGTCCTGATTGAACATCCCACAGCTTGACTGTTCGATCTTCACTGGCACTGGCTAAGACTGTACCATCTGAGTTGAAACTAACTGACCAAATGCGACCTGAGTGAGATAGTGTTTTTGCGCATTGTTTTGACTGAACATCCCATAGCCTAATAGTTTGGTCACTGCTAGCACTAGCTAAAGTTTGGCCATCTGGACTAAAGGTTGCTGACAAAATTAAGCCTGTATGACCTTGAAAGGTTGTAGTACATTCACCTGATTGAATGTTCCACAATTTCACGACTTGATTTTCTCCAGCACTAGCTAAAAATGTACCATCTGGGCTGAAACAGACCGACCAAATTCGTCCAGAATCAGATAAAACTTTCCGGCATTGTCCTGATTGAACGTTCCACAATCTAATGGTTTGATCAATACTGCCACTTGCCAAAATTTGACCATCTGGACTAAAGGCAATAGATATGACCAAGTTGCCGTGCCCTTGCAAAGTTGTCAGCGACTGACCTGTTTTAACATCCCATAAGCGGATAGTAGAGTCACTGCTACTGCTAGCTAGAATCTGACCATTAGGGCTGAAAAGCGTAGACCAGATCCAACTCAAATGTCCTGACAATTTTTTGAGACAGTTACCTGATTGGGTGTCCCACAGCTTGATAATTTTGTCATCACCGCCACTAGCTATAAGTTGACCATCAGGACTAAAGGCAACTGCTTTGACTCCTGCACTGTAACCCTGCAAAGTTCTGATTGATTGTCCTGTGCAAGTCTTCCACAGCTTGATAGTACTGTCGTTGCTACCACTGATCAAAGTTTTGCCATTGGGATGAAAAGCTATCGACCAAACCCCATTAGGATGACCTTGAAGGATTTTCAGGCACTGCTCAGTGGAAAGATCCCACAGCCTAATCGTAGAATCATGACTGCCAGTGGCTATCATTTGACCATTGGGATGAAAAGCGATGGATAAAACGTAACTGGAGTGTCCTTTGAGGACTTTAAGACACTGCTCAGTGGAAAGATCCCACAGCCTAATTGTAGAATCATGGCTACCACTAATTATGGTTTGACCATCAGGGCTAAAGGCTACAGTTCTTACCCAGCCGGTGTGTCCTTGAAGCGTTTTCAAGCACTTACCATCCGTGGTATCCCATAGCTTAATTAAATGATCATCGCTACTGCTGAGCAAAGCTTTCCCATCAGGACTAAACGCGACTGAGCAGACTGCATCTGTATGTTCTTTGAGAGTTTTAAGACACTCACCAGTAAAGATATTCCACAGTTTTATCGTGTGATCGTTACTACCACTTGCTAGAGTTTGACCATTAGGACTAAATGTGACTGACCAAACCCAATTGGTATGGCCTGATAGAGTTTTGAGGCATTCACCCGTGGCAATGCTCCATAATTTTATTGTTTGATCGTTACCACCACTTGCTAGAGTTTGACCATCGGGGCTGAAGGCAACAGACCAAATCCAACTTGTATGCCCTTGAAAAGACAACAGCTTTTTCCCGTCTGCTGTCTGCCATATGCGAACTTCACCATCTGCGTTACCTGTAGCAAAGAGTTTTCCATCTGGGCTAAAGGCAACTGATAGTGTAGCACTCAGTGTATCAGTAATCACTGATTGAGAGAGATCAGCATGGGCAAAATTCACCTGATGTAAGTTGACCCCCACCAAATATGCTTGCCAAACCGTCAGGTTGGAAAAATCAAGATTTTTCAGGTCAGCCTTTAGATAACAAAGCAGATTAAGGATATTGCCTGCTACGTAGCCTGGTTGTAAAGGTGCTTCTGCTTTCAGCTTTGTCAAGATTGCTTTAAGATGGTGCTCGATCGCCACTTGACTTCCCAAAACAACAAGTAACTCATCAATGAGGGGTTGAATAATTTTGCGAATTTGTGATTGCCGAATGTAATCCTTACTTTGGGCTTTGAGTAGGGCATAATTTCTGAGCAAAACCTGCCTACCATCTATGATCTCTTCACAAACTCCTACCACTAAGCGATGGAGCACGTGTTCCATCACCACTGGTTGCAAAAACCATTGGTTTTTACTTCGCTCTATTAAGCAGCGCCGCCCCAACGATTTTAATGCTTCTGGTAAACGTCGTGCGATCGCCTCTGACATTGTGTCTGCCTCCAGTTCAGACAGTGATACAGGCTCAAAATTCACTGCTAACCAGTACATAACTTGCTGTTCTATGCCAGATAGCCGATTAAATTGTCGTTCTAACAGATCGTTGATATCCTCAAACCTTAAGCTCCCTTGCTTCACATAAGGTATCAGTTCTGCCACATTTCCTTCAAACAGCTCTTGCACACTGGAGGCAACCATCTTGAGTGCTAACGGATTGCCTGCATAGTGTTCAACAATCTGTTGAATATCCTGCTCCTGTATGCCTGAGCAACCCTTTGCTTGAAAGATGGCTTGTGCTGCTGTTTGCGTTAGTCCTGTTAATAGCAAGGAGCGCACACGTGACGTTTCACTCTCTTGTACAGCAATCTCTTTCGGCTTTTCTCGACTGGTCAGGAGGATACAACTATCATGTTGGCACTCTCCGACTTGTTTGAACAAATAACCGTAGTCTTCATACCCTGGAATATAGCTGCCGGTAGAGATGCCTCCTTGCAAAATTGATTCCACATTGTCCAATACGATCAGGCAACGTTGTTTTTTTAAGTAGTACAACAATCGAGAAAGTTTACCAGCTATGGTTTCTGGGAGATGTATTTCCTGT
>JAJPJF010000185.1 GCA_021324415.1 Nostocales cyanobacterium Centralia_MAG_434 | reverse complement strand
GTATAAAATCCCTATACAGAGAGGTAAACAAAGTTGGAGTGAGATTTATCCGCACATAACAGGTGCTACTTTATATCTTGGTGCTAGTCAGCCTATATACGACAAAAAAGGCAAATTAGAGGGTGTGTTACTGTCAAATCTAAATCTGTTAGAAATTGGGAATTTTTTACTTGGCTTAAAAATTGGGAAAACTGGAGAAAGTTTTATTATTGAGCGTTCGGGAATGTTAGTAGCAACTTCAACGAACGAAAAGCCATTCCAGTTTATTAAGGGAGCAGTAACACTGCCAGAAAACAAAGTGACACGGCTCTTAGCTAAAGATATTAGAAATCGTATAATACAAGCCACTGCTAAATATTTAGAAGCAAAATTTGGTAATTTTGACTCTATTAAAAGTGAACAGCGATTAGATTTTAAAATAAATGGCAAGCGGCAGTTTATTCAAGTGTTGCCTTTTCAAGATAATCGGGGAATTGACTGGTTGATTGTGGTAGTCATTCCAGAAGATGACTTCATGGAGCAAATTAATGCTAACACCTGCATGACTATATCACTGTGTGTTGCAGCTTTGATAGTGGCTACGGTTGTTGGCGTTCTCATTGTGCGGTGGATAGTCCAACCAGTTCTAGCTTTAAGTAAGTCAGCAACCGCACTTGCTCAAGGTGAATGGGACAGGGGGTTAGAAATCAGGCGTTCTGATGAGTTAGGAGATCTGGCAAAGTCATTTAATAGTATGGCACACCAACTCCAAGCCACTTTTCTGGGAATGCAAACTTTAAATAAAGCGTTGCTGCAGAGTGAAAGTCGCCAGAAGCAATTTCTAGAAGCTGTGCCTGTAGGTGTTTCGATACATGATACCAATGGGCAACTCTATTATGCGAATAGAGCTGCTCAAGAGTTACTCGACATTGAGATATTGCCAGAAGTCAAAACCGAAGAATTGGCAGAATTTTATCAGGTTTATCTGGCTGAAAGTGACCAATTGTACCCTACTGCCGAATTGCCAATTGTACGTTCTTTAGCAGGTGAAACTGTCGAGATTGAGAATGTTGAACTTCGCCAAGGGAATAAAATTATCCCTTTACAAGTTTTTAGTACTCCAATTTTTGATGATTTAGGAAATGTAGCCTATGCGATCGCAGCTTTTTTTGACATCACTGAGCGCAAAAAAGCACAGAAGCTCTTAGCAGATTATAATTCCATTTTGGAGCAACAAGTTGCTGAACGTACCCTAGAATTAGAAAAAGAAATTCTGGAACGCAAGCAGGCAGAGATAGCACTTCAAGAAAGCGAAGCACGATTCCGGCAATTGTCAGAGGCAACGTTTGAAGCGATCGTCCTCAGCGAAGAAGGCAAAATCTTAGACACCAACCAAACATTTCTCCAGATATTTGGTTATGAACCTTCTGAGGTGGTTGGGATGCATCTCATTGATTTTATCGTTCCCAAATACAGGGAAGTGGTGGAGCAGAAGATTCACTCAGGTGATGAAGGGCTTTATGAAACTGTTTGCCTCTGCAAGGATGGAACAACGTTTCCATCTGAGATTAGAGCCAGAGTCATATCTTTTGGTGGGAACACCATCAGAATAACTGTTATAAGAGATATCACCAATCGCAAGCAAGCAGAAGAAGCATCTGTTTTAGCAGAACGCAACCGTTTAGCACAGGAAATGCACGATACTTTAGCACAAGCCTTCGCGGTTGTGATTGTTCACTTAGATACTGCCTCACGGAAGCTTACTACAGCAGATATAGAAACGGCACAGGAATTGATTAAAGCAGCGCGTGACTTGGCTCACTCAGGGCTGACTGAGGCACGTCGTTCGGTGAAAGCACTGCGTCCACAATTGTTGGAGAACGGTGATCTTTGTAGTGCTTTCAATCGCTTTGCAACACAGATGTTTTCCCACACTAATACACATATTGTTTGCCAGGTGGTTGGCGAGATGTATCCCCTACCTTCAACTGTTGAAAATAATTTGCTCCGCATTGGACAGGAAGCATTAACCAATGCTTTCAAGTACGCCAAAGCTGGGGAAATCCAAATTGAACTGGTGTACGAACAAAGGCAGTGCATCTTGCGGGTCAAGGATGATGGACAAGGGTTTGAAATTGGTAGTGTTTCTGATGTCAATAGCTTTGGTCTTTTGGGGATAAAGGAACGGGTTGAACACATCGGGGGACAACTGACAATTCAGAGCAAGCCAGGACAGGGAACAGAAGTGGTGGTGAGAGTGAATATAATTCGTAATTCGTAATTCGTAGTTTGTAGTTGATCTGTGTATTTGTTGTGGATAAATCATCATGAGCAATTCCAATGTGATTCGCATTCTGATTGCTGACGATCATCCTATCCTGGGACAGGCTTTAACAATGTTGCTTGAATGTGAGCCAGATTTCACTGTCGTTGGGCACGCCCGCGATGGAGTTGAAGCGCTGGAACTTTTCCGTCAGTATCAGCCTAACGTAGTGTTGATGGATTTGCAAATGCCTAAGATGGAAGGTGCTGATGCGATTCGTGCTATCTGTGCTGAGTTTGAAGACGCGAGAATCATTGTCTTGACGACTTACGACGGCGATGAAGACATCTATCGTGGATTACGGGCTGGTGCAAAGGGCTATATTCTCAAGGGGGCTGAGCCGAATGAACTGTTGGATGCTATTCGCACTGTTTATCGGGGTCAAAAGTATATTCCGCCTAATATAGCACTCAAGCTAGCAGAGAGGATGGGTAGTCAGGAATTGAGCGATCGCGAGTTGGAGGTGCTCCTTTTGATGGCAAAGGGGATGAATAACCGTCAGATTAGCAATGCTCTGAATGTTGTTGAGAGTACTGTCAGGTTTCATGGGAATAATATTTTCGGCAAGTTGAATGTTGGCGATCGTACACAAGCGGTGGTGGTTGCTGTGAATCGGGGGATTGTGAAGATGTAGTTTTGGGATATGGATAGGGGAGAATGTACAAAAGTATTGAGAAGTGATGAAAATAGGGAGTGGGGAGTAGGGAGTGGGGAAAGACTATTTTCATGCTTGGTGATGAAATTTTTTCATCGTGGTACAATCTGCACTTTCAAAAATTGAGCATCAAAATGACATTCAAATATCTACACTCTCGCGATACATTAAAGCTCTTGGGGGAACTCTAACAATTGTTGCTCGGTTTCCTGACAAAGAGGTCGTTATCTCTCAGTTTGATTGACATTTTTCCTCTCGCTAAGCTAAGCTCCTCAACTTACATCTGGTTATAATGCGCGAAGAGTAGCAGTCAGGTTGGAATTGTTAGATGCTTCTAGTCTGCATACTTTTTGTCGCTTATACCATCCCATTTTGGAATAAGTAGTGTGAGCGTCTCGCTTGTGTAATATATCTAGCGAGCAAGATGCTCGCACTACAAAATCGTGATGCTCTCATATTTTTAGAACTACAAAATCTTCCGTTGACACTAGATACACTCGCGTATGCGATTTTGTGTAGTGTTTCATCCTCTATTGATCCTCTAACTTGGAAGCTATTCGTACTGTTTATCGGGGTCAAAAGTACATTCTGCCTAACAGCATAGCACTCAAGCTAGCAGAGAGGATGGGTAGTCAGGATTTGAGCGATCGCGAGTTGGAAGTACTTAGTTTGATGGCAAAGGGGATGAATAATCGCGATATTAGCAATGCTCTGAATGTTGTTGAGAGTACTGTCAGGTTTCATGGGAATAATATTTTTGGCAAGTTGAACGTTGGCGATCGTACACAAGCGGTGGTGGTTGCGGTGAATCGGGGGATTGTGTGGATGTAGTTTTGGGGGGCGATGGGCTTCGGTAGTGTTTTGTGGGTGACCCATCAAGTAAACCTCACATTTTGATAGGTTTAAAGCTCAACACTAATCTAGGGACAAGGTTGAACTAGTTTTCTAGAATTATACTTAAGTAATTTATGAAAGCTAAAATTATCCATAATTACATATCCATTTTTTCCGTCCCGCGACCCCTACACTAACGGTGAAACCTTTGTGGGAGAGTAATTTTACTCTTTGAACTTTAGTAATCATCTATGATACAGAAAAAGTATATGCCAAAAAGCCAGGGTTTTTGCCGGATAAAGAAAACCGAGTTCTTAATTTTGGATAAAGTCGAGTTAAGAGGATGTTTAAAAAGTCGGCAATTGAGTAAAAAAAGCTCTCTGGGTGGAAGCTGTTGCTCCTTCCTGAAATCGTAGAGACTTTTGTATACATTGCCATGATTCGGATTATAGTCAGGCGATTGGCATAAATCTCATTCTCCATAACGTTTCAAATATCCTCTAAAAGTCCTGTTGCCAACTTTCTGGCAACTCCATGTGTCAATGCGTAAGTACTAACCCTTTCTCCATGCTCCTATGAGTAACAGCACACAGATCAAAACAATCCTGATCCTGGCTGCAATTCCCCACGGATTGCGTTTGGATAAAGAAATTCGCTCAATTGAAGAAGCAATCCGACGAGCTGCAAAGCGGGATTTATTCAATATTACGCTCAAAACTGCTGTCCGCCCTCAGGATATTCGCCGCGCTATTGCAGAAGATAGGCCCCAAATCGTCCATTTTTGTGGACACGGGCTAGAAGATGGCAGTTTGCTGTTAGAAGAAGACGGGGGAGACAACAAGCTCGTTCAAGCAGAGGCACTAGCATCACTGTTTCAGTTACACGCAGATTATGTAGAATGCGTACTGCTTAACGCCTGTAATTCTACCAAACCAGCGACTGCAATTAGCTCACATATCAATTACGCGATTGGGATGAATCAGTCCATTGGGGATAAGGCTGCTATCACATTTGCAATTGGTTTTTATGATGGATTAGGCTACACAACTTCAGATAATCAGGATGTGTTTCAAAGAGCCTTTGAGGAAGGTAAGGTTGCAATTCAATTAGAACATCTTTGTGAAGGGCAAATTCCAGTTTTCAAAAGAAGAAAAAATAGTAGTAGTATAAATCAATTAAATAAGGCAATGAATCCAGTTTCACTTTCAGCAAATGTAATCGTTTCTTTAGCTTTCAGTAAAATTTTGGAAAATAGTGCGGAGAATTTTACTGATGTTGCACTCGCAAAGATGGAGAATCTGCGTCAAAAAATTTGGGATAAATTAAAGGGTAACTTAAGAGCAAAAAAAGCTTTTGCTGCTGTTGATCAAGGGTCGAAAGCAGATTTAGATCGGTTAACTATATATTTGCATGATGAAATGGAGGATGATGAGCAATTTGCCTTAGAGGTACAAGCCCTCGCTCAAGAAATTAATGCAGTTAAGCAGCGAGACAACAGTCGTATGACTCAAAATAACTACGACAACGCCAGAGGCTGGCAAACCAAAGTTGACGGAGGAACAGCTTACATTGGGGAAATTCATAATCTTCATAATCATTAAAAGCCCTAATCAAAATCCTACTTGACTAAGGTTGCTTTCTGCTAGGGAAATCAAAATAAATTTGTTCTTAGGAATACACCTGAAAGCAAAACTTTTTTTGAACTGCTGATTTTAGGTGTAAAGATTTTTTGAATTGAGGTAAAACATGGAAAATAATTTTAAAGAAACTAAAGCTGGAGAAAATAGTGGCATGACTCAGATTAATTACGGTAACAGTAGAGGTTATCAAACAACGGTTAACGGTGGTACTGCTTATATTGCTGAGTATATTCAAGTTGTTGAGGCTGAGCGTAAGCCGCCTGATCCCAAAACTCAGCAGGAGTACCGTCAAAAGAAAGTCTTGCTCAGTAAAGTCAAAGAGTATTGGATCGAAGGAGTCTTAGAAAAGTCGTTGCATAGTAAGGCAATGATTGAACTTGGACTGGAAAAGCGATTAGATGCAGTAGAACGCCCGTTTAGATTTGAGGAACTGCCCGAAGAGTCCAAACAAAAACTGTCTACAGGAATAAGCGCTACTGATGT
>JAJPJF010000374.1 GCA_021324415.1 Nostocales cyanobacterium Centralia_MAG_434 | reverse complement strand
TGCAGCAAAAAATGTAGTTGCAGCAGGACTTGCTGATGAATGTGAGGTACAACTGAGCTACTCTATTGGACTTTCCAGACCTGTCAGCATACAGGTAGAATCCTTTGGTACAGGCAAAATTCCTGATGAAGAAATCACAGCCCTTCTAGAAAAGCATTTTGATTTTCGCCTTGCAGGAATCATCAAGCAGTTTAATCTGAGATTCTTACCCGCGATTGTTAAAGGTGGTTTCTACAAAAAACTAGCAGCATACGGTCATGTTGGCAGAGTGGATCTAGGAATTGTTCCTTGGGAAGAGATAGATAAAGTTCCTCTGTTGCAAGGTTAAAGTCCAACTTTTATAGAAGGCGATCACCAAAAATGAGGGCGTTGCTAAATTTGATCATGAATTATGAATTTTGTTTGTAGATATATTGGTAGTTCAAACCCAAATCCTTGTAGAGACGTAGCATTACTGCGTCTCTGCACACCCGTGGATTGAAAATTCATAATTTGATTCAGCAACACCAAAATTAGTAGTTGATGATATGGCTTGTCAAGAGCCGAAAAAAAGAAAATTGTATAAGTAGCAATAGAACAATGCAGATTGAGGCTAGATTGGTACTGGAGATTCTAAGTATAGTGTTGGTTCTTGCATAGTAAATTCTATGCCATAACTTAAAAGCTTTTTAGAAATCGAGTCGTTGGCTAACTCTAACAAACGCTTACGGAAATCAATAGAGTTTTCATTTGAGCCGAAGATAAAGAAACTCACTCTAGCACGAACTCCTGGCGAGTCTTCGTGGTCAAATAAATGAATCTTTGTACTGTTTGGATCTATGCCAAACAATGAGTTAGTACTTTCTTTAATGACCTTTTCTAGTAATGCTTGTTCAGGCTTGTCTAAACTCCGTGGAAAATCGAGATAAAGCAGGACCATCACTTTTTTTCCTCGCGTCACGTTTTCGATATCTGCACTAGACATGACTGAGTTGGGAACAATTACCAAGGTACTTTTAGCAAGTGTCCGGAGCTTAGTCGAACGCAAACCAATAGCCTCGACACGAGCAAATAGAATTCCTTGAGAACTTAAATGAACTCGAATGTATTCTCCAGGAACATAAGGACGATCTAAGTATATGACAATAGTACCAAATACCTGTTCTAGAGTTTTTTGAGCAGCAAAAGCAACCGCTATACCCCCAATTCCCAAACCAGCAACTAACCCAATCAAATTGACATTTTGACTTTGAGCGAATGCAACAGCCACAACAAACCCAATGATGACGTTGGCAATAGTTTCAAAAACTAAAAGTAGCTCATCAACTTCTAAACCCACTTTACGAACCAATTCAATTCCATAAACACGTAAGAAGTTGCGAAATAATCTAGATATGAATACAGCTATACTAACTGCTATTGATAGGTCAAGAAAGAATTTCAAGAAGCTGTGAAATCCTGGATATTCTTGAATAAAGTACAAACAGAAGGAGATAAGAATTAATGTGACTATAATTCTTATTATACCTTCCAACGAATTAACCAAGTTTTCATAAGTTTTGAAAATCTTTTGAGATGAGAATCTCATCACAATCTTGTGAAGCGCTTGAGGAAAAAGCTTTCCCAATATCAGAGAGCAGAAAATAAATAATATAAAAATACTAAATTTAATGCCAAAGGCGATCAAAAATTTGCGAGTTTCTTCGTCACTTGTAAACAGAGATCTTGAGTCTAGCAGCATTTTCATATCATTATCGACTAATGTTTATTTAAACAGTTAAGAGTTACTCTAAATACTAATTGGTGCGTCAATATCAACTGGTTTTTCTTCTAAATCAAATGCAATACCATATTCTTTAAGCTGCAAAGTAATGCTTTGTTTTGCTACATCTAGTAATTGTCGACGAATATCCATTGACATCTCACCAGAGCCGAGAATAAAAAAGTGTATTTGTGCCTGAGTAATATTAGCTCTTCCTTCTTGGACAAGTGTTTTAAAAACCACATTCGTATTTCGGGAATCAATTCCATAAATATCGCTGGTGCTTTCTAGTATGACTTGACGGATTAAAGCGCGTTCATCTTCAAAAACTTCTCTAGAGAAAGTGAGATGGACTAAAGAAACAATTTTTCTAGCTACAGAAAAGTTCTCAATACTCATACTAGTTAGGGAATTGTTCGGGATAATTGTTAAAGTTCCTTTGCCAGAATTACGAATTTTAGTAGAACGTAAACCAATAGTTTCAATCTTACCAAATGTGCCATCAGGTAGACCAATATAATCATCAACGACGAAAGGTCTGTCAATATAAAGAACAATTCCACCTAATAACTGCTGCAAAATCTGTTGAGATGCAAAAGCAACAGCTAATCCCCCTATTCCCAAACTTGCTACTACACCTAAAACATTAATGTGGTGAGTTTGGGCAAAAATGAAGATAATGATGAGAAAAATAGTGATATTAGATACAATTCTGCCTACCACTAATAACTCACCATTTATTTTTCCACTTAAGGCAGTTGCTTGCAGATAAGCTGTAAAAAAGTTCTCAAATAAGCGAGAAGTTAACCAACCAACCATAATGGCTACTACTATTGCGAGAACAAATTCTAAGTAGTTAAGCCAAGTTGGTTTGGGAACAAGTAACAAAGTGATATCAAGTAATACCAATATAGTGGTTAAGACTATCATATTTTGGTAAGAAATAATGACTTTCTCATACATGCTTCTTTCTTCAGAAGACAAGAAACGAATAGCAATGAATCCACTCATTTTCTTCACCAAAAAAGATAGAAGAAATAACACACTAAAAAAAATAACTCCTATCCCTATAGCACTAGTCACAATAAACATAGGCATGAAGTTATTTTGAACTATTTTAGATAAGAAAGTAATATCCACCATGCAACAGATGTAGATGTATTCGACAACTCCACAATAAGCTCTTGCAGAATTTTAAAGCTAAAACCTGCAGAGCTTTAATCAAGTTCACAATCAAGGTTAGGTTAGATTTGGAAGTAAAAAGTGTAGAACGATTAAACAATTAAAAAGGTGAGTTCGTTCCTTACAGTGTGTTGCTATTAGTATAATACTAGCAACAACTTTTTAAGCATGCCTAAGTTAAGCCAATAACAACATATTGTTTGATTCACTGAAAAATGCATAATCTTTCTCAAAAAACGTCTGCGTTCTATTGTCTCGATTTCCAGAGGACAGGGCACAACATGATGTTATATGCAATATAATCCTTGGATCTTCCTTTAAAAAGGTTGTCTTTAAAATCCATGTCATCCTAACACATTAGCTGTTTTATAAACAAAAAGCAAATAAAACTATCAAGCCTTCTTTATCGGCTTTCTCTTGAAAATATTGGCGCTAACACTAAAAAATCACATAAAAGCTCACTATATTTTGCATTATCTTAGTTCTTTAGTAGATTTAGTGTTAACCTTCTTCTCTCTTTCTGAAACCTTGTTTGTGTTAAATAAAACAGACATAAGTAAAACCCCACTAGATTTAGTGGGGTGATTACATTGAATTTGTTGCAGCAATGATACTCGAGAGAACGTACTAAATAATATAGTAATTATCAAATATGAGTAAATTGTGAGTTTTTAGCATTTTCCTAGTCTAAAAAAAATTATATCGATGAGAATCGGAACAGATTGTGCAGTCCTCTTAAGAAGATGACAAGAGTGAAGAAAACTTTAACAATTTTGAAATAAACAGTGAAGATTCTCAGAATATTCTCACAATTGATAGCTAGCATACTGACATTACCAAGTGTACAGTTCTGGTTATAACTTTGATGTAAACATCCCACCAAAGTTGGTGGGTTTTACTTATAAAAAAGCCACTAGTTTGATGAGGAAAGAAGGAGAACAAGGGAAGGAGAGCCAGCGACGTGCATGGGCAGGTTTCCCGACTTGAGATGACTAACGTGCCTGTTTGAAACAACGATTTGAATCCTTTCGACCTTAGCTAAGGGAGAGATCCACTATCCTCAGAATTTCCTCAAAATTTATGAGTACTGTATTAGAGTGCTTCTAAGCATAGAATACACAGAATGAATTTGGTCATTTCTCGGACTTACCCCACTAGAACTAGTGGGGTTTTGCTTATAGGGAGTGAATTGCTATTAGTCAAATAAGTTCGGCAATAAAGTCGGAAAAAGTCTGGTTTAATATTTTCAGCGCTGGCTCCCCTTGTCCTACCTTCCTTCCCCTGCTTGCGAATCGATATAACACGACTTTTTCCGACCTCACTACTAAACTGACGACCGAACTTATCCGACTGACAAATCTTGAGCTTATTGCAACGATTGGGTATATGAAAAGCTAAGAGCTAGTGAATTACAATACTGTAATTGACTTTCTCAAACGTCCAACTTATACCAACTTCTCTAAAATTTAGAGACAGATCCAAAGTCAGAAATTTTTGTCTAGTCTAGCTTTCTTAATTTTAAATTGTGAATTTTGAAAAGGATTAAAATTATGCTTCAAATTCTAGAAAACGAATTATTGACTGAATTGTCTGAAAAGCAGCAAGAGATGGTTACAGGAGGTTCCCAAGGCATTACCAAAGCTATTGGTACTTTTTATCACATGGATTCGATAAAGTTAATAGAGCAAGTCGGTTCAGGTCCTGATGGTAGTTTTGTAAACATAGGCCTTGAGCAGTCTCAAGTAACAACTGGGTCCAGCGAGATGCTGAACGCTGATTTCTTTGGTGGTTGGCCAAATTTCTTCTAAACATATAAATTTCAAGTCTTCAAGTGTAAATTCCTCAATCTCTGCGTTTGCCTTCCTTGTTATACTCGCATTTAAAGAAGATGGTTAATCAAAGAGGTAGCTTTATGTAAAAACAGCTGCCTACTCCTACTATACTTTCAACCCACATTTGCCCATCATGTTGCTCTACGATATTGCGGCAAATAGCTAGACCTAAACCAGTGCCTCCTTGCTTACGGGAGTCGGAGGCATCTACTTGATGAAAACGCTCAAAAATAGCTTCTATTTTGTCAGCAGGAATACCTCTTCCCTGATCTTGTACCTTAAATAAGACAGATGGAGCTTGAGCATCTTTAGCTAGCATTTCTTCTACTGTCATCCATACAGTAGATCCCCGAGGAGAGAACTTAATGGCATTGCTCAGCAGATTTGTGAGAACTTGAATGATCCGATCTTTATCAACTAAAACTTCAATTGATTGAGGTGAAACTGATAAATTTACTTCGGATTGATGAAACATTAATTGCATCAAATCTGCTGCTTTGGATAATAACTCACCAGTATCAACTTTTTCTTTAAATAAAGTAATTTTACCAGATTGCAATCTTTCTAAATCTAAAATATTGCTAACTAATCTAACTAGACGTTCTGCGTTTTCTGAAGCGATTTTAATAATTCGCTTACCCGCATCAGACTCTGGTTTTACTATACCTTTTGACAATAAATTTAAGCCTCCCTGAATTGAGGTCATAGGAGTGCGAAGTTCATGGCTAACAACAGATATAAACTCATTTTTCATTTTATCTAATGCTTCACGTTTAGTAATATCTTCACCAATGCTCATCGTACCTATAACTTGCCCTTGTGAATCTCGGAGCAGTGTATTATTCCAGGTAATTATTCGTTCTGTGTGAGATTTAGTTAGCAGTTGGCTCTGGTGGTGAGGATGTAATCCTTGCTCTAGCATTTCTACAAACAATTCTTGTATATGCTGTTGCTGCTCTTGTGGGATAAAATGACTGAGCCAATTTTTGCCTAAAACTTCTTCTTGAGTATAATTAACTAATTTTAAAAAGAAAGGATTGGCATATTTAACTTGACCTGTACTGTCCAATCCAACGACTAACAACTTTACATTTTCTAATAAGCTACGCCAACGACGTTCTGCTTCACGCAATTGAGCTTCTATTTTAGTTTGTTGAGCAATAGTTGTTGTTAAAACATTGATTAATCTATGCATATGCGTATTTGCTTTTGATAATTCAGCAGTTCGCTCTACAACTTGCGTTTCTAGTGCGGCTTTTGAACTTTTCAAAATTGCTTCTGCTTGCTTTTGAACACTAATATCCATAACAGTACCAAGCATCCGCACTGCTTTGCCTTCATGGTTGCAGAAAAACTTGCCTTTACCCGCAATCCAGTGCTGACTATCATCAGGCCAAATAACTCTATATTCCTGATGATATTCGCATTTCTCGTTTTGAGCAGCAATAAGTGCTTGATTAATAGTTTCTCTGTCATCTGGATGAACACAGCTAATAAAAGCTTCATAGCTACCCACAAATGTACCTGGTGCTAGACCAAATAACTGTTCATGTCTAGTTGACCATTTGATTTCGTTCGTCAGAGCATTCCAATCCCAAGTTCCCATCTGAGCAGCTTCTAAAGCTAGCCTTAAATGCTCCTCATTTTCTTTTAACGCGATCTCAGTCTGCTTTTGCTGAGTTATTTCTTTTAGAAAAATCGATATTCCATCTCCAGAAGGATAAATACGATTTTCAAACCAACGCTGAATTGATGGATAATAGACCTCTAACTGAACACAATTTTGTTCATTGAAAGCTTGAGAATAGGCTTGATAAGAATGCTGTCTAAATTCTTCGCTAACTTCTTGCCAAATATTTTTACCGATTAAATCTTCTGGTTTTCTACCAAAAATTTCTGCTGCTTTTTTGTTAACGTAGGTATAGCACCAATTAGAATCGACAGCTATAAAAGCATCACTAATACTTTCTAAAATACTAGATAAATGTCGTTTAGTGGCTTCCGCTTCTGCATAAGCAGCTTGCTCACGTATCACAAGCTGTGCTATTTCCTCTTCTATCTGCTTGCGCTCCGTGATATTTGTTAGTGTCACCACACTACCAATAATATGGTTTTCCGAATTTAAGAGTGGAGAAGCACCCAATAGTAAACTGAATTCTCTACCATCTTCCCGATTTAATAATACTTCTACCCCTTGAAAACATTGATCTTGCACTATTGTAGATAGTGAAAATTCTGGTAAATTTTCTTGTTCATCTATTGCTTGTCTATTACTAAACAAACAAGCTTCTATTTTTTGAAAGCTACTGCAATGATCACATTGCAGAGGAAATGCTACATCAAATTGTTGAAATAATGGATTCTTGCCACACACTTGCTGTGCTGCTTGATTGGCGCGAATAATTAGTCCATTTTCGTCACATACAATGATTGCTTCAGCAGCTTGGTCAAGAATCGAAGTTGCTAGTCTTTCTGCTGCAATAATTTCTGCATTCCGTTTTTGCTCTGTTAAATCTGTTACTACTAAGCAAGTAACTGCTACGTTATCTATTTGCAATCGGTTAAAAGATAAATAAACAGGTATTTGCATTTTATCATCAGCAATTAAGTTTAATTCTCCTCGATTTGTTGCTTGTCTTTCTTGCTGAAATAATCCTCTAAACACCTGTTTTTCTAATGGTGCTATATACTCTTCAAAGTTAGAACCTATGATTTTCTGTAATGGCTTTTTGAGCATTCCTGCTAAATGCTGATTACAGTAAAGAATTGTTCCATATTCATCGAGAGTTACAGCACCTTCGTGCATTTCTTGTACAAAAACACGGTATGGATAATCAGTATCTTGCAAGGTGAAAACTCGTTCGCCTTGAGGGCTAGATATAACTAAAGCATCTACTTCCCCCATTTTTATGGCTCTAAAAGTCTCTTCTAGGGTTTGTATTTGGTGACGTAGAGCTATATTTTCATTTTCAAGTTCTTGGAGTGTTTTCACTGCAATCACCCTATTAACCTACAGTCGAATAGCGAAAAGTTTTTAAGCAATATCTAAAGCAATGATAACTTTATCAACACTGGTCAGATCGCCAATTAGCTTTTGTAAAGGTGGTGGTAATTCTTTGATTAGAGTAGGTGCAGCAAATACATGGTCTTTTTCTAAAACCTCAGGCTGTTGGTATATATCAATAATTTCCATGTCATAATTTCCCGCCAAGTATTTTTCACAAATTTTTTTCAAAATCGAAATGGTACGCATGGATCGGAGACTATTACCAGCAACATACAAACGCAAAACATATTTTTGTAAATCTTTTTTTGCCAATAATTGTTCAAAATCTTTTGTAGAATCTATAATCATCTCATCAGAATGATCATTGATTTGGTTTGAAGAGTTCATGGCTATCCTCGGCTTGTAGTTACATGACATGACGTAAATCTAGCCCTACTAAAACTTTTTCCGTGTTGGATAAATCCCCAATAATTTGCTTGACAGGCTCTGGTAGCTTTCGCACTAAAGTTGGGATAGCTAAAATTTGATCTCCTTTAGCTAACTGAGGATTTTCTAGCAGGTCAATTACTTCAATTTGATATTTCCCCTCAAGGTTTTCTTCACAAATTTTCTTTAGGTTGGCAAATGCTTTTAAAGATTTTGGAGTTTGTCCAGCTACATACAGTCGTAACTCCCAATTTTCTATTTCTGTTTCGCTAGATTTACTTTGAGAATCTATGAAATTCATAATTCAATCTCAACTTATTACTTATCAGTCAGCTTGACGAAACCGTGCTCTTTTCTGTTCTTCCATCAGTAAAAACTCCTCTTGACTTTCTTCAATCGCTATTAGTCTTTCAATTTCTTTCGTTTCAATTTCAAATTGTGCTTCTATAGCTTTAATCTGTGATTCCATTAATAAACGTTTGTGTTCAATATTACGCTGTTTTTGCTCAATTTGTTGCTGGCGAGCTAAGGTAGCAGCTTTGTCTTTAGCTTCTTGTACAATTCTTGCTGTACCTGTAAGTACCCCTTCTGCTCCTATATACACATCTAATAATTGTACTCCTTGATTTGTTAAAATAAATTCCCGCACTTGATTAGAATGTGGAGTTCCACGAGATTTCAGCACATGAATTAAACGATTACGCTCGCCATTACTCTCTATAGTTCGTAGCAGTATCCAAGTATCTGCTAAGGAAGAAACCCCTATTTGTGTATATTCTGTGAAACCACTGTTCCCTTCGTTTAAATTTGTAAATATTGTTGTGATATTTTTAGTTTTTAGATAATCAATCAAGCGCATCATAAAAGATTTTACCTGAACATCATTACTACCGTACGTGAGGTTAGATATAGGATCGATAATGACGGCATCAGGTTGAAATTCATTGACTGTAGTCAGAAGATTCACTAGGTGCATTTCTAAGCCGTAAAACGTTGGTCGTAAAGCTTGGAATTTGAGTAACCCGTGATTAACAGCCGTTTCTAAATCAATCCCAATGGAACGCATATTGCGAATAATTTGTGGTGCAGATTCTTCAAAGGCGAAAAAAAGGCATTTTTCTCCCTTTTGGCAAGTCGCATCAGCAAAGTGAGCACAAAATGAACTTTTACCAGCTCCCGCTGTCCCAGAAATTAAAATACTACTACCGCGAAAGAAACCTTTTCCTCCCAGCATCGTATCTAGACGCTTGATCCCACTAGAGATCCATTCAGTTGTAACTGGATAATCTAAGCCGACTGAGGTAATCGGGAGAACGGAAATACCATCTTCCTTAATTAAAAATGGATACTCGTTTGAGCCGTGCTTAGAGCCGCGATATTTAACGATTTGTAACCGCCGAGTTGAGAGTTCATGGCTGACGTGCTGATCGAGTCGGATCACACAATCTGAAACATATTCTTCTAAACCGTGTCGTGTTAGGCTGTTTTCCCCACTTTCGCTGGTTATGATGGCGGTCACACCTTTAGATTTCAGCCAAAGAAAAAGCCGTCGTAATTCTGATCGCACGATCGCAGCATTCTCCAACCCGCCAAACAAAACTTCTAGCGTATCGATGACTACTCTTTTGGCGGCGATCGCATCAATTTCAAAGCCTAATCTAATAAATAGTGCTTCTAAATCGTACTCTCCTGTTTCTTCAATCTCACTGCGTTCGACACGAACATGATCAATGGCGAGTTTTTTTTGTGTGATTAGTTCTTCTAAATCCCACCTTAAAGAAGCAACATTTTGTGTTAATTCGTTGGCAGTTTCTTCAAACGCCATAAATACGCCTGGTTCGTTAAATTCCGTCGCACCCCGCACTAAAAATTCCATTGCCATGAGCGTTTTGCCACACCCTGCTTTCCCACAAAGTAATACTGGTCTTCCTTGCGGCAATCCCCCATAAGTAATTTCATCTAGTCCTTGAATACCTGTTGGGCATTTCTCGAGTGTATTGGATTTTACATAAGTATCCATTTTTGCGTTGTCCATATCTTTAAGTACCAATTCGAAATTCAAAATTAAGAAAGTCAATTGAGTTTAGGTTTCAAAGTTTGCCTCTGTTGCTTGGTCTTGGAGAATTGGTATTATCTAAATATGCCTGAAAAAAAATAGCAAAAAATACTCCGTTGTTATGATGTAGCAATCTCAAAAATTGTGTTGAAAAAGAACTCAGGGCTTTACAGAATGAAGGTATGCCAAGATGGAAGCATGTCTTACATACTCCGTATTTTCAAGATAAATCAAGTTTTTAATGAGACATTAACTTATAGTGTTGTTATGTAATACCGAATCAGTCTTCTGACATGAAGCTATACAAGATTTGTGAATAATTTGTGAGGAAGGACATCCGTTTACAAATCTCAAATTTTCTGGTGATAGAAATATTGGTCCGCAGCGAATGGAGCGAAGCAAAATGAAGCATAAGCCCTTCGGGCGGCTCCGCGAACGCAAGGGTTTGGAGATTGCTGCGTTCCAAGGGGACACGCTGCGCGAATGCTATATTTCATTTCGCTCGCAATGACATTACTTGAACAAGTGTTAAAGACGATACTTCGTCCTGTCGTTTTTAGTTCATTGAACTCGCGTTAAAATGATCTGAATCCAAAACAGCAAGATAAAAAGGTTTACCTGGTTGTTCTGCTAAATCCATTAATTGATTGATATCCTGAAATGATTTGCGATGCTCAGAAATTCTAGCTAGGGGATCAATGTCTGCCAATTTGCAAGTCGGTCGGCTACGTTTTAACCGACATAGTACACGAGCCACTAATTCTGGTTCGACAATTGGCTTCTTGACATAATCATCAGCACCAGCAGCAAATACCTGTTGCACTGTTTGAGTATCTGTGTGTGCAGATAGCAATAGCAGAGGTAAATTGCTCCAACGAAGATCATTTCGCACGACTTGACACAAATCAATGCCACTGAAATTGGGCATCTCTACATCAACAATCAGCATATCAGGGCTGAATTTTTCTAAGGTGTTCCAAAACTGGCGCGGATCGTCTAGAAGATAAAGTGTAAATCCCCACGGTTCTAGTAATGTACGGATAGTGTCTAAGACTTGTGGGTCATCATCTACAACCAATAGTTTGCCTTCTGGTGTATGAGAGTTTTGCAAAACAGAGGCGATCGCTTCCACGACTTGTGAGGGAAAGACAGGCTTTTGTAAAAAACCTTCGCCGCCCATTCTCGCTACTTTCACCCGTTCTGCAAAACTCTCTTGAGATGTAAATACTAACACTGGTACAGGGGGATGCAACGCTGTTAATTCTGCCAGCAATGCAAAACCATTTTCTGCAGATTCAGGAAAGCACAAATCCAGTAACACTACATCAGGTCGAGTACGAGCAACTTCTTCTCTAGCCACAGATATAGAATCAGCAATTACAGCCTCGATTCCCCAAAGTTTAGCCTCTGTGGCGACTTGTTTTGCTAATGACGTATCGTCATCTACAATTAGCAAGCGATACGGCTGGCGGAAATGAGAGCGTTGAATAACTGGCTGTTCCTGAATTTCTGTAAGTTGTTGCTCCAATACTTGGCGTAACTCTAAAAGCAGCGTTTGCAGATGTTGTGTCTGTATTTGATCTAGTTTTTCTTCAGATTTCAGTAGGTTTTCCATGTTACGACACAAGCAGGTTGCACTCTCAAAGCCGAAAATACCCAAAGATCCTGCTAAAGTGTGCGCTTGTTGCTGTGCTTGTTGCCGTAAATCTTCAGTTAAAGCGTTTTCTAACAAAGATTTTGCTGCTTGCTCAATAACTGATATCCGAGCCGCATATTTGCCCTTAACTCGTTCCCAAACCGCAGCTGATTGAGAGGGAATTTTTTGTTCACTTCTACAATTAGTGCTTAGGACTGAGTGTTCAATAAGATAGGAAACTTTCTGCTGATTTGCTTTTTTGCTAGTTGCTTTTTGTTCTATCGCTGATTTCCTGAGTTCTGTGGTATTTAACCGATACCCGAATCCATAGACTGTTTCAATCAAATCAGCCTTGGCTCCTACGTCTCTCAATTTAGCTCGCAAACTTTTGATGTGGGCTCTAACAGCATTTTCTGTCGGCGCTTCATCGAAAGACCATAAATTCTCTAGTAAAGAGCTTTGGCTAAATATCCGCTGGTTGTTGCGTAAGAATAGTTCCAATAGAGCGTATTCTTTAGCAGTCAGAGGCAAAAGTTTTCCTTGATAAGTTATCTGACAGCTAATAGGATCAAGACACAAAGCTCCTAATTCAATTATCGGCCTAGTCATGTCACTGCCTCGGCGCAACAAGGCTCTGATTCTGGCAAATAATTCCTCCAGATGAAAAGGTTTGATCAGATAATCATCTGCTCCGGCATCTAATCCCGCTATTTTCTTTGTATTGCTATCCTCAGATGTTAATAACAGGATGGGTGTTAGACACCCTTGAGTGCGTAGCTGTTTACAAAGATTTATACCGTCAATTTTTGGCAGCATGACATCCAGCAGAATTAAATCGTAAGCGATCGCTGAACCTAGTTCTAAGCCTTTTTGACCATCAGTAGCTACCTCTACTAAATAACGCTGCTTTGCCAGTGTTATCCTCAGTAATTCAATAATATTCGTATCATCTTCTACTAAAAGAATTTTCAAAGTCAATCAATTAGGGTTACGTTTTAAGTTCTTATTAAAATTATGTCACTTTATTATCAAGTATACCAGAATCTTAAGACATCGAACTCAGCTTTATAATACAGTTCTCGATTTCAACTGATTCACAACTAATTCACAATCATTATTTAACCTTTTGTGGAGAAAGTAAAAGCTAGGCTGTACGGTTCAAATGAAATGAGATAAATTTATAAAGAGAAATTGTGCTATTCTCAGTTAAATTTAATATTTTTGCATAACCAATTATTGTCAATGAACTGTGAGAACAATGACAAAACGAATTTTAGTAATTGATGATGAAGATGGGGTGCGCGAGATTGTTAAAATCTGCTTGGAAGCAACGACTAACTGGGAGATATTAACTGCCTGTTCAGGTCCAGAGGGAATAGAAATTGCCCTATCTGAGCATCCTGATGCTATTTTATTAGACGTAATGATGCCCAGTATGGATGGCCCAACAACTTTTAAACAGCTACAGACAATTGCTGCCACTTGTGATATTCCTACTATTTTTCTAACAGCTAAAGCTCAAAGGAGTGAACAACAAAGATTTAGGGATTTGGGTGTAGCAGGAATAATTACTAAGCCTTTTCTTCCTGAAACTTTAGCTATTGACATCTGCAAGACTCTTAACTGGAATGACAAGACCTACATGAACGCAAACCAAGATTTTTGCACGTAATAACACAATAAAGGAGAGTGAAAAATCTTGGCCTCTCGTGCGATTTTAGCTGATGCTTGATCTCAATTAGATTTGTCCGCACGTGCATGCAATTTTTCTAGTAAGTCTTTCCAGTGTACATTTGCTAAGCTTGGCAAAACAACATGAGCTGCACCAACTCGCTCAACTGGACCTAACCCTACTGCCCACATACCACCAGCCAAAGCAGCTTCAATACCTGCAGCCGCATCTTCTACAACTATAGTTTGTGTGGGCTCAAGTCCTAACTCTTTGGCTGCGTAAAGAAACACATCAGGTGCTGGCTTAGGTCGTTCTACACTGTAGCCATCTGCAATGGCATCAATGCGGTCTGAAATTCCCAATTTTTCGATCACGGTACGTGCATTTTTGCTGGCTGAGCCAATGGCTTTCTTGATACCCACCTGCTTCAATTCTTCCAAAAAGTTTAGCGCTCCCGGCAATAAGTCTGCGGGTGAGACGTTCTGGATGAATTCTACATAGTAGCGGTTTTTACGATCCATCATCTCCTGAAGTTGTGCTTCTGAGTAATGCTTATTCCCAACTATCAGCAGCAACGATTCTCGCCGGGAAACACCCCGCAGTGCTTCGTTAGCCTGGCGATTAAAAGGCAATCCCTCTTCATCTGCCAGCTTTTGCCAAGCTAGATAGTGGTATTCTGCTGTGTCTGTAAGCACACCATCTAGATCGAAAATGACTCCTTTAATGTTCGGGAAGTCGGAAGAGGAGGACAAAGAAACCTCTCTCTCCCTTGTCTCCCTCGTCTCCCTCGTCTCCCTCGTCTCCTTGCTCTCCCTCGTCCCCACGTCTCCTACTTCCTTCGTCTCTTCTGCCATACTTAAATCAAAATTGTGCCATTTGCCACGCCAGTAAAGCTGAAACTTCAATCTTTGCCAGTTCGGGGGGAGATGCGGGTCTGCAACAGGTCCATTTTCTGTGAGCTTGATACCACCAAAGCCCAAAACTACCGCCTGCCAAGCACCACCTGCACTTGCTCCATGAATTCCTTCGTGAGCATTACCTCGAACATCCTCAATATCTACCATTGCTGCATGCATAAATAATTGATAAGCCTCCAAAACTTTGCCCAAGTCTGATGCTAAAATTGCGTGAATTGCTGGTCCCAGAGAGGAACCATAGGTAATGTCTGTGCGGGGTGCGTAGTAATCCCAGTTCTTCTGTAACACTTCTTGATTGTAGGGAAATTCTTGTGATTGACGCATCAGATAGAGAAGCATCAAAACATCTGGTTGCTTGAGTATTTGGCATTTGTTAACTGTGTCAATACCCAAAATGGCTTGCATAGATTTGGAACGTGGTTCATAGTCAGCCAAGTTGACATCTTGTAAGTTGAAAAATCCTTCAAACTGCTCGATCAAACCTGTGGATGAGTCATAGGGAATCCACAAATTCATGATGATGTCTCGCCAACGCAATAACCTACTAGAATTTAACTTCAGCTTCTGATCTAGTTCTACTGCATGGTCAGGAAAGGTTTTATGCAGCCAATCATAAACTATGAGCGCTTTTTCTAGATGCCATTGCACCATTCGGTTAGTAAAAGCGTTGTTATGTGTAAGTTCGTGATATTCATCTGTGCCAATAACGCCACGAATCTCGTACCGTTCGTATTTGGTGTTGTACTCAACTCTACTACCCCAAAACACAGCAGTGTCTAAAATAATCTCAGCACCATAGTCACGCATCCACTCGTCGTCACCAGTTACGTACCAGTAGTACCAGACAGCGTAGGGAATATCAGCACTAATGTGAATCTCGCGATCGCGACACCAAATTCGTATATCTTCAGCATAGGGATCGTTAGGAGGTATCCAACGAGGTGTAACTTCATCACCATTATCGGCACTTTCCCAAGGATACATTGCGCCTTTATATCCATAGTAAGACGCCTTGCGACGTGCTCCATTCAACGTATGGTATCGGTAACTCAGCATGTTGCGAGAGAGTGTTGGCTGCGTGAGCGTAAAAAGAGGCAGCATAAAGATTTCTGTATCCCAAAATATATGACCTCGATAACCAAACCCTGACAGTGTTTTTGCTGGGATACTCACATTTTGATTATATTTGGAGGCACTGATTATCAATTGAAAGATATTGTAGCGAATAGCAAGTTGTGCTTTAACATCACCCTCAATCAAGATGTCACTTTTTTGCCAAACCTCATCCCAAGCCTGTTCGTGCGTATTAAGCAGAACTAAGTATGAAGGGATCTGACTCAGCTTTTCACAAGCTGCTTGCACTGGATCTTCTACTTCTTTTGAAGTAAAAACAGTGACATATTTCTCCACTACCACGGTTTGCCCTGATGAAGCTGGGAATGTCAGATTCACGGTAGGATAACCAGGAGGATTTGTAATTTGCAATGATGCTTCAGCTTCTGAGATTGTCATCTTAGAAGCTATACCAAGGGAGATGCGGGAACTCCGAGTACGGAGGTTTAACCACACCCCTTGATCCTTTTTTCCTTGATCTAGCAATTCCCAGTGGTTGAAGCCTTGATTCTCTGGGTATCCATTGATACTAGCCTGAATTTCAATCAAATTAGATGTAAAGTTGAGGGGTGTTAGCTGACAGCGCAGTACTAAAACATGCTCATCTGCTAGGCTCGCAAAGCGTTCAAACTCAAGGTCAATTGTCAGACCATTAGGACTACGCCAGCGAACAAAGCGGCTAAGAACACCTTTTTGCAAGTGAAGTTTCCGTTTATACTTTAATATCTCCCCTTGATCTAGACGAAAGCGATCGCCATCAACAATGACGACGAGTGGTAACCAATCAGGGCAGTTAGCTAGTTCAGTATATACAATCGGAACATCATCATAGATACCGTGAATAAAGGTAGCTGGTAATGCACGAGTATAACCTTCCTCAAAGCTTCCTCTTGTTCCTACATAACCGTTGCCTATCGTAAAGACTGTTTCTCTTTGGTGGATTTGCTCAGGATCAAACTGAGTTTCAATGAGTGTCCAGTCTGTATAAATGAAAGGGGTTGTATTCATCGGCACTATTGTTTAAGGGTTAGGAGTTGGGAGTTAGGAGTTGGGAGTTAGGAGTTGGGAGTTAGGAATTGGAATAATTTACTTAATATTCATGCCCTATGCCCTATACCCAACACCTCACTTTTTATGAATATGCTGTTGGAGGATGGTTTCCGATCTAGGTCTATATATCAGATAAAACAAGGTTTCTAAATAGCGATCTCTAGCTTCACGGTTTTCTGGGTAGACATAGTTCCAAAAGCTGTAGATTTTGGAAAGTAATAGTAACTGCTTAGTATGTGAATGCCAATTGTATTTGTTACGGACTCGCTGACTTACATACTCGGACGTTTCACACCAGTACTCTGGCTGGGTATTACACTGGTCAATGAAGTCCAATATTTTCTTGGCTGTTCCTTCTGAATCTGTAGGATTGAGATGGAATCGGGATTCTCCATCATCAATGATTTCTAAAGAGCCACCAAATTGTGTGGCAAAAGTTGGCAATCCAGAACTCATAGCTTCGAGAATACTACGTCCGAAAGCTTCAAAACGAGCAAAATGGACAAAAATTCCTCCCTGATCGGCGATCACGCGATACACTTCCCCAAGTTCTAGAATTGGGAGGTGGATTCCCAGCCAGCGAATATGACCGTCAAGAAGATACTGCTGAATAATTTGGTGGAGTTTTTCAATCTCCTCAATTTCATTTTGATTTTTCGCTTGGGTTGGTTGCAGTTTGTCACTCACAAGGATTAAGTTAAATTGCTCTTGCAATTCTTGGCTTTTGCCAAAACATTCTGCTAATCCTGTAAGATTATCTATGGCAGTGATAGAACCAACAGCAAAGAGTGGCCGCTTGCTTGGATCATTGAGCGAGCCAAAAAATTGGGAGTCTTGGCGAGTAAATAACAGGTCGTGAACTTGCGCCCGAAGGAGAGGATCTCGGTCTTGTGTCTGGGTATGGGGGAAGAAAACATCCTCATCGACCCCTGGAGGAATCAAGTTGAACTTTGGACTAAACAAATTTATCCCATCAACAACATGATAAAGTTGGGGCATTGTAAAACATTTGTAAGACTCATACTGACCCAAAGTATCAGGTGTCCCTACAATTTCTTGGTAGGTTGAGGTGATAACAAAATCAGCAGCGTTCATGTTGATCAGATCAGCCGTGAACTGCACCGAAAAGTGATATTGTTGCTCTACATCTTGCCAATATAAATCGCTAAACAGATGTTTAGGCTTTTCTAGAGAGTGTGCAATGTTACACTGGGTTACGTTGAGACTACGAGAGAGGAGAAAAGCGACTAAGTTTCCATCGCTGTAGTGACCAATAATTAAATCAGGCTGACCCCGAAATTGTGCTAGAACCTCAGATTCTGCATCGATAGCAAATGTTTCCAGATACGGCCAAATCTCATATTTGGAAATCCAATCTTGTGTAACTTGCGGATCTCCTCGGAAAGGAACACGCAATATCCAAGTATTTTCAGTTCCCTGAACTTTTTCTAGACGTAAATTGCAAAGAGTACCTTCACAGTTAGGAATCAGGCGAGTGAGAATAAGGACATGGGGTCGAATACCTAAAACGTCAAGTCCTGCAAGTTTTATTTCTTCACGCAGTTTATGCTCTAAGCTACGAGATTGCTCCAGCACATATATCACTTGACCTGCAGTTTCTGGTCTTCCTAAAACACCTTCTTGAGAAACCCAACCGTGTATAGAAATCTGGACAACGCGAAAAACTGCAGGGACACGTTCAACAAAGGCTTCCAGGAGTGCTGGTTGTGGGGTGTCAATCAATCGTTCAAGGAGTTCTAAGGTTTCGCGAATACGCGATACAGTGTTCCCCCAGCCTGGTTCTAAGCCAAGTTCTTGTAAATCAAAGCGAATTTGTTCGTAAGGTTCGTGTGGAGAACGTTTGAGGAGAAATCTTAAAGCTTCTTTAACTTGTAAGGATAATTGCTTACCTGAATAAATGCGATCATTAATCAGTAGAGGAATGCCATTATACTCGCGCTGGTGTAAAACATCAAACAACACCTCTAACCAATACTGAGGGTCATTCAAGACTTGGCTGCACAAGTGACGGTTGAGAAATCCTAAGCCTTGACCAATATTTCTGACATCCTTGATGTTCAGGGAACTTTGATAAAAAGGCTTAAAGTCTATTTCCAGAATTCGAGGTTGATAACGGTTGACTAGGCGATCGCACACATCTAGCAACGCTTGCGGTGTCATCATCTCAAAACTAGTCAGGTTTGCTCCCAATCGCCAAACTTCTGGGCTAGCAATTCTTGGTCGGATAACAAACCAAGTACTTTCCTCTTCAAGTAAAATTTCATGAGTGTAGTGAATAAGCTTAGCAATAGAGGAAGAGTAATAAAAGTAAGCTGGCTTTTGGGATTGGTGACAGTACTCGGCAAAAGCTTGCAAAATTTCGTTTCTGAGAACAAACTTCTTCCCTGAAGCTCTCAACCCAAAGAGCAATTGGCGCAGAGCAGTCTTTTCGTCACTGTCTAAGATACTTTGGACTAGTTCCTGCATGATGTTTTCCTGAAATCTAACTAGATCACGCCCTCATCTCATTTTCTGTCCTCAGCGATTGCGTCGTATATACCTTACGACATTCTTATAAAGAAATATACTTCCTCTTTACACTAACGCATAATCCCTCTATCAGCCTGGATTTGGCTAACTCTAGAGTCTTCCTATAGAAGTAGATAAGCTCTTATCACTTAAACTTAGAAGTTAATTTGAGTGGACTGTTGACAGTTAACAGTTAACAGTTAACTGTCAATGACCACACGAATCATGATGCAATTTTTAGACGCGTCTTAGCTTAGCGACAACCTAAGGATTCACGAGTATCAACACCAGTTTTAGAATTCACACCCTTTGCCTTGGCACACAGTTTTTTCACTTCAGTACCATCTAGAACAGCATCTGTAAAGTCTGCACCTGTGATTTCTACATCATCAAACTTAGAACGCAACAACATTGCTTGTGTCAAAATTGCATCACTCAAGTCAGCGCCCTTAAAGTCAGTTAGGTAAGCTATACCATTGGAAAAATCTGCACCGTGCAGATTCACTCCCTGTAATGAGGAACCGTTAAAAACTCCACCCGTTAAGTTAGCATTACTGAAATTACTGTTTTTTAGATTGACATTAGTAAACTCCTGACCAATTAAACTTTTTCCAGAGAAGTCTTGGCCACTGAATTGATTACTGCCTACAGAACGGGTGATGCTGGAAGAACTGGCTGCTTGTGCTTCTAAGGGAAATAAAAAGAGCACTACAGCTAAGATTAGCCCAACTAATACTTGCCGACACCTCATCATAAATTCATAAATCTCAACACTTCTATAACTAAGTATTAAACACTGCAAATCGTTTGCCAAGTTGAAAACCGTGTAAGTGTTGCATTTTGAACGCACTTCACCCAAACGGTTGTTATGAGTTGAGACTCATTCACACTTGAGATGAAGAGAGCCCATAGAATAAAGGTTTGAATGCCAAGTTGATACTCATAAACGCTACCATTCATACCATAATTAAAAAATTAAGCAGCTGAAATCAACTTCGCGGATATCCTTCCCTGCAAAGAGAAAAAGAATTATGCAACTTTTTGGAGAAACGTTAGCAGCAGGTACTATTTTTTTTCTAATTGTCGCTATAGGACTCGCACTCTTTTTTGAGGCGATCAATGGTTTTCACGACACCGCAAACGCAGTTGCTACTGTCATTTACACTCACTCATTGCCACCAACTGTTGCTGTCATTTGGTCAGGTATTTGGAATCTTATAGGTGTACTCACCTCAAGTGGTACTGTTGCTTATACCGTTGTGGCACTACTACCAACTGATTTAGTAAATGCTCTAGGTTCAGGTCCAAGCTATGCAATGATCTTCTCTATTCTGATTTCAGCAATTATCTGGAACTTTGGAACTTGGTATGTAGGTTTACCAAACTCTAGTTCCCATGCCTTGATTGGTGGAATATTGGGGATTAGTATAGCACATGGACTATTATCACCAGATCATGTTTTAAGCGAGGATCTCAACTGGAAACCAGTTAGAGATGTCTTCACTGCTCTGTTTGTTTCGCCAGTTATCGGATTCTTTGGCGCAGCATCATTGCTACTATTAGCGAAGGTGTTGGTCAGACAACCAGAGTTGTACAAGCCAGCAGAGGAAAAACAGGTACCACCTTGGTGGATTCGGATTGTGTTGATCTTGACGTGTACTGGTGTCAGTTTTGCCCACGGTTCCAATGATGGGCAAAAAGGTATGGGTCTTGTGACCCTCATTCTAGTTGCGATTGTTCCAAGTGTTTTTGCACTAAATATGCAAGCCACAAACATCCCTCAGGTAGCGGCCAAATCAGCTGCTGTGATACCAATACTCCAACAAACACAAAGTATCAGCTTAAATACTCAAGACGCAGATCATGAGTTGACGCAATTGTTGAGGCCAAGTGGCAAAATCAGTGAGAAAACTTTTCCAGCGCTTGCTATTAAAAATCACGAGATTGCCGATAAATTGTTAGGTAAAAAAAGTTATGAAGAAGTTTCGAGTAGCGATCGCCGCTCACTACGAAACGATATGTATCTTGTCTCCTTAGCAATTAGCAAACTGGACAAACAAAATCAGCTGACTAATCCTCAACAGAAGCAGTTTTTAATTAGCTATCAAAAATTGTTGGATCAGCAGACTAAGTATATTCCCAATTTTGTGAAAGTAGCTGTTGCCCTTGCACTAGGTATTGGCACGATGATTGGGTGGAAGCGTATTGTTGTGACAGTGGGTGAAAAAATTGGGAAAGAACACCTTTCCTACGCTCAAGGTGCAACTGCGGAATTGGTGGCGATGGCAACAATTTCAACTGCCGATTACTTTGGGCTGCCAGTCAGTACGACGCACGTGCTATCGTCTGGTGTCGCAGGGACGATGATAGCAAGCGGTTCTGGGCTACAGGTAGAAACGCTCAAGAGTATAGCTTTGTCATGGATCTTGACGCTGCCAGTTTGTACACTTCTTGGTGCTGCTATGTTCACGACAAGCTTGTATATGATCCTGAACCTTTCTGGTGTGAGATAAGACTCTAAACAAAAGCAATCAAGTATCATGCAAGTAAAACACTATTATCTATCCAAAGGCAGAGACTTATTAGTCATACTCCACAGTATAAAAAGATAGAAATGTACATTTGTAGCACATAGCTTAAGGCGCATCTACCCAGATGTACGAAGACAAAAGGAAATGAGAGAGTGGGAGGTTAACAAACCTCCTTTTTTATCAGCAAAAACACTACGTTTGATAGCAACTTAGAAACACTTACAGATGTGAAGCCAGTAGACTTTCCCCAATCCCACATCTACCACAACTCAGTAAGGATCAAATGCTTTAACCGCTCGTTCATCTCTATTTAGGAAATTATGATTTAATAGAGTATGGTATTTTAATACTTTTATCCTCAGAATTTCCTCAAAATTTTTAAGTATCATATTACAGTGTTCTTAAGTATATACTGCACAGATTAATCCTGGTTATCTAATACAATGACCTCACTAGAGTTAGTGGGGTTTTGCTTGTGAGAAGCAGCTTTCAGTGAAAATAAGTGAACGAAATAGAAATGAAGTTCTCAAAACCAAGTGATTTCTTTGCGGTTGGGGTAAAATGAGTACAAAAATTATGACGCAATCAAAACCAGACCCACCAAAGCAAACTCTACTTTTCATTAAAGCAAAACCGTCAGAGGAGCTAGTAGAGAAGCCAGTCGAGAAGCTAGTAGACAGGCCAGTCGAGAAGCCAGTAACCAGGCTAATAAAATCACCTGAAAAACCAAAGAAATTAGTTAAGCGAGAACAGCCAGAACCAAAGTCAGAAGAGCTTTTACAACCCAGATCAGAACCTGCTTCAGCCACGGAAAAGCAGCAACATTCCAACAGCATGTTCCAGGCAGTTGGCATTATAGTGGGAACTGTTAGGTTTGAAGATAATGGGAAATCGTTTGTAAATATGGGTGGGAAAGAGTATGCGCTATACTATATTCCCAATCGAAAGCGCAAAGCTTTCGATGCTCTCGTCAAAGAGATAGAAGCGACAGGAAACTATAATCAGCGGCTAATTGTTTATCCTCGGGTACTACATTTTCCCCGGAAAGAACAGCCATACAATTTAAGCTTCCAATTAGTCGGTTTCGATAATGGTCAAGAACAAGACGGTGTTGCTAAGGAATTGCAAGATTTCGAGTTTCGGCTCTGCGGATTGTGGCAGTTTATTCCTGTCTGCCAAGTACCGTGTATCACAGTCTTGAGGAATTTTGATCAGCAAAGGCTCGAATATATAAATAGAGAAGAAACTTCAGTCATCTCAAAAGCCAAGTTTTTGAAGGCTAGCCATGTCCCACTCATTTGGAGAGATGCTCCTGCCCGTCCATTCCGATTTAACCCCAAAGCATCCAAAGAACAACAAGGGCATGCCATGTTTGTAGAGGTGCTAGCGAAGTTTCTTCCAGAACGGAATGTGTTCAACTTCAACTCACTGCTAGCACCACCCCAAGAAAAACCACCAAGGTTTCTGAAAGCTCGCAAAGAAGATAAGGTAGAAGCAATCAAAGCAATCAAGGCCTTAAAAAGTAAAAAGCAACAATAAATCTTTAGAACAATTTTCGATTTTCAAGCTGGGGAATCAAGAAATTCTCCTATTGGTTCGCGCCTGCCAGTTTTCCATCAAGTGTTAAACATTTTTGAGAGAACTTTGTGTCTTCATCAAACATTTTTTTCCCACCATGATGCTCTTAGCAAGGCTGCTACAGCCAACCCAGCTGCCAACGCTCCCCACTTGAACACTGAATTCATTTCTAACCAATCAGAGATACTGGGAATTGCCAAGTTACTGAAATCTCCCTCGACTCTGTCATATTCTGGAATTGGTCCATACAGATTGTTGGGCGCATCTTCTGATTTCGGTTCGTTGGTACGCTGTCCTGTAAGACCTACCAGCACTAAGATTGAATCTACTAACTCAGGCGATATACGCTGTAATAAATCTAATAATCTACCTACATCTCCAACGATAAAATTACGAGTGGGATGCTCAGCAGTGTAAATAATAGCATTGGCAACTAAGTCAGGTTGATAGTAAGGTGGTATTCCTGTAGGCTTAACTCCTAGCTTTGTACACACTTTATTGTAGTAAGGTGTATTGATAACTGAAGGTAGTATTGAAGTCACACTAATAGGTGTTCCTTCATGTTTCAACTCAACGCGTAGTGATTCTAAAAAACCTTCTATCCCATGCTTAGCTGCACAATAGGGACTTTGCAGTGGCAAACTTCGCCTACCCTCCATTGAAGAAATATGAATGAGTGCCCCTCGTCCCTCTTGTTTTAGGTAAGGTAGCGCTGCCATTGCACCATACACTTGCCCCATTAGGTTGACATCAACAACTCGTTGAAACTCTTCAGGAGTAATGTCTTCAAATCGAGCCATGACACCTGTAGCAGCTGCGTGAACCCAAGTATCTAGTCGTCCGTAATGTGATACTGTTTTGTCTGCGATCGCCTTTACTTGTTCAAAATGACTCACATCAGCAACTATAGCTATAGCATCCCCGCCAAAGCCTTGGATTTCTTTTACCAGAGAGTTTAAGCCTGATTCACTACGTGCCGCAACCACAACTTTTGCACCACGTTGAGCAAACTTTAATGCTGTCAACCGCCCGATTCCACTAGAAGCGCCCACGATGGCAACCACTTGCTGATTAATTGGCTTTAAGTGCATAATCTATTTTTCATAACTTCTCCCCTTATGTATTAAGCTTTATGAATTGTCAGTACATCTTTCGTAAGACTGACTAAAAAAATGTGTGGGTCTCAAGTACGGATAAGAGTTGTTTGTTCTTTAATTGTGAGCCTGAAGAGTTTTTGGATGGCAATGTGGGGTACCACCGTTTTCAGAGGTGCACCCACATTTGGCTACACTAACTTTTAAAGTAAAGGGAAGATTGATACAAAACTTTTTCCTGATGAGTTTCCATAGTGCAATCAGAGATAGGGTAAGCAACGCACGTGACAATATAGCCTGCTTGAATTTCATTTGGACGTAGAAACTTTTGCTCAGTTTGATTCACTTCGCCAGAAATGAGCTTAGCAACACAAGCAGAACAATCTCCTTGTTTGCATCCTGATGGTAGGCGGATACCAGCATCTTCTGCAATGTCGAGGATGTACTGATCGTCTGGAACTTCAATAGTGCGATCTAAACCAATTGCAGGATTAATGAGCCGAACGTGATAGACTGCCATCTACTATTTACCATTCAAGTGTAATTTATTAAGAGTTGATGTTGAAACCCCGTCGCTTCAGCCGAGGGATGAAAACTTTTCTGTTCCCTCACTCAATCACAAACGGTTTGATTTCCCGATTATGCCACTGCCGTTGATACCATTCGGCAACTATGGGACGAATAATGAACTTGGGAGGCGAACCACTTTTCACATCAACGCGCAGACATGAGTAAGGTCGTCGCTTTTGGGAGCCAAGACCGTTGCGACCAATGAAAAGATGAGAACGTGCTACTAATCGATTCTGTTGCTGACCTTTAGCAGTTGTAAAAGTCTCTGTCAAATCTGGTCCTTCGACTCGCTGACGCCGTAGACTAAAGCCACTACCACCACAAACAATCCAATGGATATGAGAATCAGCATGTCCTGTATTCATTGTCTCCAAGTGTTCTAGACAATGAGCGTGACCGTTGAAAACTAAGTCTACCAAGGGACGTCCACCAGTTAAGGAGCCTACTTCCTTAGAAACTGCATTTAGAACTTCACGTAAGCGGCTACGAATTGCTAGTGTCTGCGCTTGCTGCCATTTTGTTGCTTCAGTAACATAGGGAGGATGGTGAAAATAAATTACCCTTCCTCTCACACCTTCTGTATTCCAAGATTTAATCAATCTCTGCTTCAACCATTCCAGTTGGGTGCTGTCAGTTATTGTTTGTTTGTCAGTTGCGAGTTGTTTATCGATATCAACAATAATTTCCTCAATTTGTGATAAATGAGTATGCAAATCATCTAGTTGCTCTACTTCACTGGGGTTGTTGGGATGAAGTTTTGCAGACTCTTCAATGATTTGTTGCTTTTGTTGCTCTAGTTGCGCACGGCGTTGTGCCAATAATCTGCGATCAGCAGCGCCTTGTTGAGTGTTGGGTAGGGGGGGAGGATCGTTAAACGTGTTAGAGTCAAGTGCAAAGAAGTCGATCCCACCATAATTAAAGGTGTAGTAGCGATTGGGAAGGCGGGTAAAAGAACCCGGTTTATAACGTAGGCAACGCCCCCTGTCTGTTGTAGCAGTATAGTATCTGTCTAAGTGACGAGCTAGCTCTCTTGGCGACTTAAATGCCTGGAGATAATCTAAAAATGCCCTTGCATAGGCATCACCTTGTATGGAACCATGCCAGCCTACATCAAGGTTTAACTTCGATTGCAGTAGACGACGCAATGGAAGTGTTGTCAAAGACACTAGGCTCAATAAGAGTGGTAGGTCGTAGTAATCATGATTACCTGGTATGGGTAGGATGGGCAAAGTGAAAACCATGTGGTCGTAAGTAATTTGCTGAGGATGCTCTCCGCCTAATAGAAACTCCCGATAAGGTACGATAAAGTTTTTCTGATAGTATTCGCTTGATCCTACTAGGTAAATCACATCACCTGTGTGAAGCATAAAACGGCATTCTTGACGATGAGGTAGCATCAATTCAGCAATTTGCCGTTGTGGTGGGGGATGATATCCTTGATGTGCTCCCGAACCACTGTCACCGACAACTAAAAACGAAAATTCAGGATTGTCGGACTCTCCATCATCTAAAACCAACTGAGTTTGATCAATGTTCCTTTCCACTATTGCCGGGTCTTGCCACCGCACCCGTTGGTTCATTTTACAAATTTTGTCAGCGATCGCCGGATCAGACACAAGTTTCAAGGCACTTACTCCTCATCGTTGGCAACTTTGGGTTCAATGAGTAGATGGGGGAGCCCTTCTAGCTTTTCTGCTGGTTCAGCAAGTTGTGTATTTGGCACAAAAACCTGCAACCCCTCAGGAACACACTTAACATCAACCGGAGTTTTTCCTACAATCTCACCATCAACAACAACCTTTTGCGGTGGATTAGTAGTGATTTTAAATTGTTTGGCTCGCAAATACCCGATATCGTCCCGTTCTACTGCATTGCCTGCAGAGGCTGTCTGAAATAGGTGAAAAGCGGCTGCGATCGCAGCTGCTTTGGTTGCTGGAGCCACAATTGTCAAATCCAAAAAACCATCATCTACAATAATACCTGCTGGTCCTTGAGCGAAGACTGAAGTTGGTGGTGCAGCATTTGCAACTGTGACTGCAGCAGCAACGGTTTTAATAATCTTATCTTCTGTTTCAATCTCTACTTCAAATGATTCGAACTCGCGCAGTTCTTGGATACCTGCTAGGATGTAAGCCAAGACGCCAAATCGATTTTTTGCTTCTCGATCTGCTTTTTCTACAGTTTCAGCTTCAAAACCAATGCCTGCTAACAGCACCATAGGAAAATCGTTGCAATAAGCTGCATCTATAGTCCGGGTACGAGACTGTAAAATAACTTGACAAGCAGCCTCTATTGTGTCTGGTATTCCTAAAGCTGCGGCAAAAGCGTTTGCGGTTCCCCGTGAGATAATCCCCAGTGGAATATTAGAACCGATAATAGCACCAGCAACAGCTGATAGAGTTCCATCTCCGCCTGAGGCAATAATGGCTTCTACCTTCCGCTTCACAGCTGCTTGTGCGAGTTCTTCTGCACCAACTTCTTCTGTTGTGATGTAAATATCCAGGTCAATTTCCGGCTCTAAAATTGCCCGAATTTGTGCCAAATCTTGTTCTGGGTCTCCCTGACCTGCAACTGGATTAAATATAAGGCAGGCTGAACGATTCATATGATAAAAGTCTAAAAATAATAATTAACTGCTGAAAAAAAGGAAATCAATTATTACCTAACTAGTTCTTAAGGTTTTAACTTCCATTTTTTGGTAGGTTTGAACTTATATTTTAACTATCCACTGCCCAAAGATAAAGAAACTTATCTAGAATGAGGCATTAGGAAGCTGAGAAGTGTCCTACTGCGGTAGTCTAGATGAGTGTAAATTTTCTCCTGGCTTGAAAAAACTGCCTTATGACATCAGTTGTTTCCAGTGCCCCCCGCACTATTCGTATCGGTTCTCGTAAAAGCCAACTCGCTCTGATTCAGACTCACTGGGTACAAGAACAACTCCAGAAAAGCTTTCCTGATATCTCTTTTGAAGTTCATACAATGTCCACCCATGGTGACAAAATACTAGATGTTGCCTTAGCCAAAATTGGCGACAAGGGACTATTCACCAAAGAACTCGAAGTGGGAATGCTGAACCAGGAGATTGATTTTGCTGTTCACTCTCTTAAGGATTTGCCTACGCGGTTACCAGAGGGTTTAGTTTTGGCAGCAATTACAGAACGGGAAAACCCAGCAGATGCTTTGGTTGTGCATGAAAAACACAAAGACAAGCAAATTGATACTCTTCCGGAAGGTGCAGTGATCGGCACTTCTTCCTTACGGCGACTAGCGCAACTACGGCATCGTTTCCCCCATTTCACATTCAAAGATGTTCGGGGAAACCTCAACACGCGCATGCAAAAACTAGATGCGGGTGAGTATGATGCTTTGATTTTAGCAGTAGCAGGCTTACAAAGATTGGGGATGGGCGATCGCATTCATCAAGTCATACCCAACGAAGTTTCTCTCCACGCTGTCGGTCAAGGTGCATTAGGCATTGAATGCCGTGCTGATGATACCGAACTGATTTCACTACTGAAAGCTATTGAGCATCCAGAAACACGCGATCGCTGTTTAGCAGAAAGAGCTTTCCTCCGTGAATTAGAAGGTGGTTGTCAAGTCCCCATTGGTGTAAACACAGTGGTTAATGGTAATAATTTAACCTTGACTGGAATAGTTGCTAGCGTAGATGGTCAAAAGCTAGTAAAAGATACAGTCAGTGGGGAAGCACAAAAAGCAGAACAGCTAGGAACTGAACTGGCACTGCGCTTGCGACAACAAGGAGCCCAGGAAATTTTGGATGAAATCTTCGCCGAAATTCAGCGTGGTTCGTGAGTTGGCAAGTGGGGAGTAGGGGAGACGAGGAGCAGAGGAGTAGAAGAGCAGAGGAGGACAAGGATACTCTCTCTATCTTATGCCCCATGCCCCATGCCCCCATTCCTAACTCCTAACTCCCTATAGGTATCTATACTGCGTATGTGATTAACTGATACAGTTAACAGAAGAGAAGCAGGATGGGCAACTGCCCACTTACAGCATCATTTTAAACCAAGGCAGAATCGAGGGAAACAACAAAGACCATGCGGATTCTATTTGTAGCAGCAGAGGCAGCTCCTATTGCGAAAGTAGGAGGAATGGGAGACGTCGTTGGCGCATTGCCCAAAATTTTGAGAGAAATGGGCCATGATGTACGGATCTTCTTACCTTACTACGGCTTCTTACCAGACAAGATGGAAATTCCTAAAGAACCTATCTGGTCGGGATATGCCATGTTCCAAGACTTTGCAGTTTATGAAGCAGTCCTACCTGGTACAGATGTGCCTTTGTACTTATTTGGTCATCCTGCTTTTACACCTCGCCGTATATATTCTGGTGAAGATGAGCACTGGCGCTTTACATTGTTTGCCAATGGTGCCGCTGAATTTTGCTGGAATTATTGGAAGCCAGAAATTGTTCACTGTCATGATTGGCATACAGGAATGATCCCAGTGTGGATGAATCAATCTCCTGATATCACAAGTGTTTTTACTATTCATAACCTGGCTTATCAGGGACCGTGGCGTTGGTATTTGGAGAAAATTACGTGGTGTCCTTGGTATATGCAAGGACACAATACAATGGCAGCAGCAGTACAATTTGCAGACAAGGTGAATACAGTTTCCCCGACTTATGCTGAGCAAATAAAGACACCTGCCTATGGTGAAGAGCTAGAAGGTTTATTGTCCTTTATCAGCGGTAAGCTGTCTGGAATTATCAATGGTATTGATACAGAATCTTATAATCCAGCTACTGACAAATATATTACTCAAACCTTCACTGCTGACACCCTAGAAAAACGCAAAGCTAATAAAATTTCTTTGCAGGAAGAAGTCGGTTTAGAAGTGAACTCCAATGCCTTGTTAATGAGTATGGTAACAAGGTTGGTGGAACAAAAAGGTATTGACTTAGTGTTGCAGATGCTGGATCGCTTCATGGCTTATACAGACGCACAGTTTGTGTTGCTAGGAACAGGCGATCGCTACTACGAAAGTCAGTTGTGGCAGATGGCATCCCGCTATCCTGGACGGATGGCCATTTACTTACTCTATAATGATGCTCTTGCACGTCGCATTTATGCTGGGTCTGATGTCTTCCTCATGCCTAGCCGTTTTGAACCCTGTGGTATCAGCCAAATGCTAGCGTTGCGTTATGGGTGTGTGCCAATAGTTCGCCGTACAGGTGGCTTAGTTGATACGGTGTCACATCATGATCCAATAACACAGACAGGTACTGGTTACTGCTTTGATCGCTATGAGCCACTTGTTTTGTATACCTGTATGGTTCGTGCTTGGGAAGGATTCCACTACAAACCCCAATGGCAAGCACTACAGCAACGTGGTATGAGCCAAGACTTTAGCTGGTATCAATCAGCTAAGCAGTATGTGAATTTGTATAGGTCAATCTATGGATTGCCTCCAGAAGAGGAGGTGCAACCACAGGTAGAACCAATAGTTAGTGAACCAGTCACGACTTAGATAAATTACTGCAAAAACATTCTGTAAGGTGCTCACTGCATACCTTACAGAATGTTCTCTGAATAAATTTCAAACTCTTTAAATAGGTAGAATGCAATTGTTGCTGTTGCGCAATTCTCAGCCTCGAGTTATCACTCCACAAGCTAACCTGCCATCACCGGCTTCATCTGCGGTTCCGCCTGCTTTTTGCTGATCCTCTAACTTGTGAATGATGATAGATTTACCCTTGTCGTCGAACACAGAAATAGGACTGTCACTCAAACTGATTCGGCTGGTTAGTGCAACGTAGTTTACGTGTCCGTCTTGATCTACCTCTAAGTTCGGCAAGTCACCTAAATGGTATGGATGGTTTGCCTCGACGGGAAGTTCTGAACCAAAAGGACCGGGGTCAAAGTGCCCTCCACTGGTGGAAAAAGCTGGTTGTGCATCGGG
>JAJPJF010000232.1 GCA_021324415.1 Nostocales cyanobacterium Centralia_MAG_434 | reverse complement strand
CTCATCTCTTGGCGTGGTTACTGGCAAGAGTTGATTGAAACTCTTGTCTGGGCTCATGAGCGCACACCTCTTGCGAATCTTGTGCGTTGGAAGGACAAGCCTGTTGCTTTGTCTATCGTTCAAGCCCGTTTGGTTGGTCTAACTCACTTCACTGTTGGTTATGTCTTGACCTATGCTGCTTTCCTCATTGCCTCCACTGCCGGTAAGTTCGGTTGATCTGGCTACTAGTTCTGTAGGTAAGTGATTCAAATCCTCCATCATCAGGTGGAGGATTTTTTGTTGGGCATCACTCAAGCAGATCGGGTTCTTCACGCACAATCCTATCGTAGAGGGGCTGAAAGCTAAACCACCCATCTGTGTGCTTACCAACTTGACTGTATGCTAAACGAGCATTCTCGGGATCAATGGGGATAGGTTTGCCTGCGGCTTCTGCCAACAGCTGTGCTTGAGCTGATCTTTCGAAACTAATGTACCACCAAGCCGCTTCATCAACAGTCTGACCGACAGTCAAGTGACCGTGGTTACGTAGGATGATTGCTTTCTTGTTACCCAAAGCTTCAGCAATTCGCTTGCCTTCAGAAGTGTCTAGTACGACACCTCTATAATCATCAAAGAATGCATGGTCTTCATAAAAAGCACAGGCATCCTGGGTGAGGGGATCAAGTAAACGATGTAAACTTGACCACGTTTTACCATAAAGTGAGTGTGCATGCGCAGCGGCAATAATATCGGGTCGAGCCTCATGAACTTGAGAATGGATGGCAAAGGCTGCTTGATTCACGGGGCGGTTACCCTTGACAACTTCACCTTCTTGGTTAACTAGGAGCAAATCAGAAACTCGGATATGACCGAAGTAGACTCCTATGGGATTGACCCAAAAATGGTCTGTAAACTCAGGGTCGCGGGCTGTGATGTGACCAGCTATCCCCTCACTAAAGCCAAATCGCCCAAACAGACGAAAGGCAGCAGCAAGATGCTGTTTGCGATGAAGACGCTCCTCTTCAACTCGCTCAAAAATGGGGGGTTGAGGTCTCTCAAATTTAGGCATGATTATTATCTTCCTTGCAGAGTAATGAACGCACACTATTAGGCTTTGTCACTGTACGTTTATTTATCCCCAGCTATTTGACCTATTATTTACTATCTATTAACTTTTAATTCCCAGTTTAACTGACTGCGATCACTACCCTGAATAATTTGTGAGACACTCAACACACTGGCACCAAGTACTGAATATGTGTATCCTTTAATGTTGCAAGTCTCTGCGTTTTGTGAACGCATGTAAGAACTCGCAACGTTAGGGAATATGCTATGAGATGTGAAAGTGCTGCACTCAACGGACAGTTCGCCTAAGTCGGGAAACCCGCCCACGCCTGCCCAATCCAGTGGCTCCTTCTAACTTAGAAAAATGCTGCTTGGTGGCGAATGAGATTAAAAAATTCTTCGCGGGTTTTATGCTCTTCTTGAAACACACCCACCATGGCACTGGTGACAGTCCAAGAACCTGGTTTTTGCACACCACGCATTACCATACACATATGTGTAGCTTCCATGACAACTGCAACTCCCTGCGGTTCTAGAATACTTTGAACGGCTTCAGCAATTTGACGTGTTAGCCTTTCTTGTACTTGTAAACGGCGGGAATACATTTCCACAATCCGAGCAAGTTTACTCAGTCCCACAACTTTTTGATTAGGGATGTATGCAACGTGCGCTTTGCCCATAAATGGCAACATATGGTGTTCGCACAAGCTGAAAAAATTGATATCCCGCACTAATACCATCTCGCTGTGACCTTCATCGAAGATCGCGTCGTTAACAATTTCTTCGAGAGATTGGCTGTAACCACTGGTAAGAAACCGTAGAGCCTCAGCGACTCGCTTGGGTGTTTTGAGGAGTCCTTCACGTTGCGGGTCCTCTCCAACACCTAACAGTAGCGTTTCCACAGCATCCATCATTTGCCCCATTTGCTCTTCTTTTGGCGGATGCAAATCAGGCTGTCTCCCATTATGAGTGTTGCGATCTGGTCTTGTACCTATGGCTTCTGCCAAGTCGGATATGAGAGGAGATTGAGAGCAATTGGAACCGTTGGAACTAGCAATAGTCATGATCAGCTTTAGTTAGAGTTTGAAAGAGGTCATAGATTAGTCACTTGTCATTGATCATTTGGCAAAAACAAAGGATCAATGACCAAGGACAAACAAAAAAGACATTGACGAAGAACACAAGACTAATTAGAGAACGCCTGCACTAGGCATCAGAGTTAATTCATCAATGACTGCCTGTTGTGGCAATAGTGCTGTGTGGAGAATTGACTGAGCAACAATTTCTGGGGTTAACATTTTTGAACGATCAAAATTGACCTTGACAGTCTCTGTATCCCAAAATTCAGTATTAACTGCACCAGGACAGATAGCTGTAATACGTATACCGTGGACTCGTTCTTCTTGTGCAAGAGTTTGAGAAAGGGCAATCAGACCAGCTTTACTGACGCTGTAAGCTCCCCAGCTTGGGAAGACCTGCTTGCCAGCTATAGAGACAACGTTAATAATTGTGCCAGTGCCGCGATCGCGCATTCTCGGTAGAATACCCATAATACACTGAAATACGCTAGTCAGGTTTAAATCTATCACCTGCTGCCAGTCAGATAAGGAGGTTTCACTTAAAGCAGCGGTATACCCCATGCCAGCATTGTTTACTAAAATATCTATGTCCCCAAAGTCAAGGACAATTGCCTGCATCTTTTCTTTGATTTGAGAGACACAAGCTAGATCCACAGAATATGCTTTTGCTTTTACCCCAGTGTGCTGTGCAGCTTCACAAACTGTTGTCAACTTGTCAACAGAACGGCCCACCAGGGCAACATCGATTCCTGCCTTAGCAAACGCCAAAGTCGTTGCTTTGCCAATTCCACTACTTGCCCCTGTAATGAGGGCGCGTCTTTTGTGCTCAACACTCATGCTATCTCCCAGTTTGTTAGCGCAGCTTTTTTTCGTGTCGCTAACCGATAATTTCAATTTCTCAGGTTAATTAAATAGATTAAAAAATCTAAAAATCCGATGATTTTTTGTCTAAAAACCTGCTAAAATCCTCGTGTCGATATGATAGTTATACTGCGGATTTGCTAAGCTTCCTTCAATTGAGAAACACTCATCTGAACTGGAGCTCTTGGCCTATCCACAAATAATCGACTAGTTACTTTATGAGTCTATAGTCCAAATTCCATAAAATTATTGACTAACGCCTAAAAACACAAACACCCACAGCCCTTAGAGATTGTTAAGAATCTTTACATGAGCCATAGGCATTATAGCACTGCTGCTTTGTTAATTTAACAGTCTTGAGGTCTGTTAATGGGCAACTTCAGTAAAAACCCCCATTCTGCGAAATTTTTCATAGCGTAGTTGGCGTCGTTCTTGAGAAGTTAGGTTATTGAGTTCCTCTAAGTTATCTAAAAGAGACTGCTTAAGAGTCATAGCAGCTTTGAGAGGATCAGAATGAGCACCACCTACAGGTTCAGGTAATATCTGGTCGATAATTCCTAAATTTTTGAGGTCATGCGAAGTCATTTTCAACACAGCTGCAGCTTGAGCAGCCTTGCTAGCATCTTTCCACAAAATGGCAGCACAAGCTTCGGGAGTAATAACGGTATAAACGGAGTGTTCAAACATTAAAAGCCGATCGCCCACACCAATACCTAAAGCACCTCCAGAAAAAGCCTCGCCAATGACCATGCAGATAATAGGCACATCCAAGCAGAACATCTCCCGCAAATTGTATGCGATCGCTTCTCCTGCACCTTGGTGCTCTGCAACCACAGTAGGCAAAGCACCTGGCGTATCAATAAAAGTTATAATTGGCATGCCAAACCTGTTTGCATGTTCCATTAACCGCAAAGCTTTACGGTAACCTCCAGGGGAAGCCATGCCAAAATTACGAGCAATATTGTCTTTGGTGTCACGTCCTTTTTGATTACCCAGCATCACGACAGGTTGTCCAGCGACGCGACCGACACCACCAATTAACGCCGGATCGTCAGAACCACAGCGATCGCCATGCAGTTCCATCCATTCATCACTAATTGATTGAATGTAATCAAGAGTACTAGGTCGGCGAGGATGACGAGCAACTTGCAATCGCTGAGACGGCGATAGACTACTAAAAATTTCCTCACGCAGTTGCATAGCGCGTGCTTCTAGTTTACGAATTTCACTAGAAACATCGACGCCATTTTCTTCTGCTAGTTGCCGAATCTGTTCAATTCGGTTTGCCAGTTCTGCAAGCGGCTTTTCAAAATCTAACAGTAAAGGTTTACGCTCAATAGTAGCCATATTTGAAGTGGGGAGTGGGGAGTGGGGAGGAGCCACTGCGCTCTTGCGGGCAATGCCCGACAGTCCCGCAAGTGGCGTTGGGGATTAGGGGCATGGGGAGTGGGGGAATAGGGAGTAGGGAGTGAAGAATTTTTAATGAATAATTCCTAACTCCTAACTCTCTCAAACCAGCAGAGGTCTAAAACCATGTTTTTGTGACACCTGACCAATCTGCTCCATTTTTTCCACAGTAATCTGATTACGTCCCCAAGAAAAGTTAGTATATAACTTCTCAAACTCAAGCAGCATTGATTCAGCAAAACAAGCAAATAGCTGACGAGCAGGGACATCCATGTTCACTATTTGCATAATTTTCCACTCAATGTCTAGAGAATGCTCTACAATGCCACCATTGAGTACGTACAAACCAGGACCCTGAATTTTGGTAGCTAGGTTTTTTGGATAACCACCATCAATGAGCAGACAGGGTTGTTTTAACACAGTGGGGTCAATTTCCACACCTTTAGCCATACTGGCAACCCAAACGACAATATCAGCTTCAGGTAAAGCTTCTTCCAAAGCCATAACTTTGCCACGTCCTAGTTGGCCTTGTAAATTTTGGAGACGTTCTTGGTTACGAGCTATAAGCAGAAGTTCCTTGACATCTGTTCTTGCATCTAACCAACGACAGACCGCACTACCAATATCACCAGTTGCACCGCATACAGCAACAGTTGCTTTAGATAGTTCAAGACCAACTTGCTTCGATGCTTGCTCTACCTGCCGACAAATAATGTAGGCAGTATGAGTATTACCTGTGGTGAAGCGTTCAAACTCTAATTTAATATTGCGGACTTGCCTAAACTGCTCTAAGTTAAAGTTTTCAAAAATAATTGAGGAAAACCCACCTAAAGCCGTGATATTTATGCCATGCTTCTGAGCATGAGCCATAGCATTGAGGATTTTGCGTGTCGCAGCTTTGATGCGACGATTTGCCAACATTTCTGGCAAAAAGCAAGATTCTACATACTGCCCTTCAATTTTCTGCCCGGTAATACTGGTAACAGTAATGTTATCCACAATTTGAGGTGGGGCACTGCACCAAAAATCCAGCCCTTGATCAGCATACTCAGGGTAGCCCAATTCTCTGGCTACCGCTTGCGCGTGTTCCAAACTTGTAAGATGTCCGATTAGACCAAACATGAACTATTTTCTGAAGCGTGTCCTTCTGTAATTTGAGAGGTAAAGAAAAAACGGGAGTGGGGAGTAGGGAGTACGGGAATTAAAAACTATACTTTCCTATGCCCTATGCCCCATTCTCCTATACAGCTTTAAGTCCATAGGCTGATAGGCGCATAATATCACGGGTAGTAAAACCAATGTTACTTAGCGCTTCTCCGTACTGAATCATAAAATCTTCTATTAAAGCATCCTTATCCATAACCAAGTTACGAGCATCTTCTTCAACTTGGTTAAGCATTTTCCAGACAATTGGTAAGTTTTGGCGATTAGCTTCTTCTAACTCAGCTTTAGATTCTGTAAAGTGTTCTTTTAACCAAACTTCACCAAAGTTAAGATGGCTGTATTCATCTTTAACGACACCTTCAGTGATTTTACGAGCGAAATCATCAGCAACTGGTAGATAAATATTGTAGGCAGCGATCGCAAAACATTCTATAATCAAAGCCTGAATCAGTAAGCAAGTCACCACTTTGCCCTCAGCCCAAGCTGTTTGAAAGTTTTGATGCAACAAAGAGAAAAACTCCTTGGCAAATTGCATATCTGGTGTCACTTGAAGATTACGACCGCAAGCTTCAAATCCTTTTTTGTGACGGCTTTCCATCTTGGACAAGCGAATCAGTTCTTCCTTATGTTCTGGCAGCAGTTCAGCAAGTTGGATGTAATTCTCATAGGCTTCTTGTTCCCCTTCAATCACAATCGCATTAATACGGCTATAGGCGTCTTTGTATGTTTCGCTTTGAAAATCAATTTCTGACTTGGTTGGAAGCTGCTGCATTGCGATGTTCACTCCTGTATTGTGAATCATTTGATACAAAATTTATCCCACCCTATGGATTTAGGGTAATGTCAACTGTGCTTTAATTTAACTTAACAAGTTCACTATGTTATAGATTAGCTTTTGCTGAGGCACTTAGCGCAAGCTAATCAGCAAAAGAGTAAGAAAATAAGAAGAAGCGATTTCTATATCACTAGAAGAGGAGGAAAAATAACCAACTCTTAAGTGACCTATAACTCATGGCTAATTCAAAATCTAAGATCGTGCCAGACGCTTTAACACAAGGGTTCCAGTATCTAAAATTCAAAATTCCTTGGACTACAGGAGTTTTACTGCTATCGGCAGCGATCATCCTGATACCTTTGCTTGTGGTTCTCCTCACATCCTTTGTACCTCCTGGAACTGTCCCTGAAGTTGTGCCAAAAAACGGATGGTCTTTAGCTAACTACCACGATGCTTGGCAACGAGGTAAATTTTTACTAGCTTTTGCTAATTCTAGCTTGGTTGCGCTGGTTGTTACTGCATTTCAGATTGTAACTTCCGCTTTAGCAGGTTATGCGTTGGCACGGCTCAAATTTTGGGGACGGCAAATCTTGCTGCTTATTGTGATAGCAACTTTGGTGATTCCCTTTCAGATGTTAGTAATTCCCGTCTTTTTGGTCCTCAAGTGGGGAGGTACAATCAACACCTACTGGGCACTAATTTTACCAACTGCTGTCAATGGTTTCGGTATTTTTTTATTGCGTCAGTATTTCCAAACCATTCCATTAGAATTGGAGGAAGCGGCAGCCATAGATGGTGCAAACAGATTACAAATCTTATGGCGGATTATGTTACCTCTGTCTCGCCCTGCTTTGGTAACTTTGTTCTTATTTACCTTTATCGGTGAATGGAATGATTTGTTTAAACCTTTGGTATTCACAACACGACCAGAATTAAGAACAGTACAGCTCGCACTGGCAGAGTTCCAAGAGCAATTTACGAACAATTGGCCTTTGATGATGGCAGCGGTGACCATAGCAACAGTGCCCATCCTCCTGCTATTTCTCGTCGGTCAGCGTCAACTCATTCAAGGTATTGCCACGACAGGAATAAAGAATTGAGGCAGTTTGAACTAGTAAGTTGGTACACTTGGAAAAAGCGATCGCAACCTATCTCAAGCTAGACGATAACCACAAGCTCAGCTACAACAAACTACCAACCTGATTACATATTGGGACATTGCTAGACAAAAGGTCTTTTGTGTTGAGAGTTGCAAAAAAAAGCTAAATCCAGAGTGCCTGTATGACCACTGATTTAACATCCCAAGCTTCATTGGATTTTGTGGCTGTGCTCTCACAAGCACAAGCTGCATATCGAGGTCAAAAAGTCGAACGTCCTTCTGCCATAGCAGTTGTTAACGCGTTACTACAAGCAGAAAAAACTACCAAGCAACAAAGGTTAACATATCCCTTTGAATCATTGTTAGGTCAATGGCGGTTATGCTTTGCCACTGGGACTCGTCAACTGAGAAAGCAAGGGGGAATTGTTCTGGGTAAAGGTTTTTACATCCCTAAGTTTACCGCGGTTCATATTGGCTTCAGTACAACCCCACAAGCTTTAAATGTCACTCCAATCAAAGGAGAAATCAGTAATTCTGTTCAACTGAGTGCTTTTTCACTAAAGCTTACAGGTCCAGCACAATACCTAGGCAAGAAAAACTTATTGGCATTTGACTTTACCCAGATACAAACGAGTCTATTGGGTCGTACTGTTTACAGTGGTCAGATTCGCGGCGGTAAAGATCAATCTCTTGATTTTTACAACCAGCCCATAGCTAAACTACCTTTTTTTGCCTTCTTTTTGGTAACAGAAGAATTTATTACAGCTCGTGGTCGTGGCGGTGGGTTGGCACTCTGGATAAAGAAATATGAAAATATCAGCACAAACTCAACTATTGCGACTTTCCCAAGGACAACTGAATCTGCTTGAACGGTGTCCTCGTCAATTTCAACACACTTATTTAGAACAACTCCATTCTCCCTGTGATCCTGAACATGAAGAACGGCAAACTTTGGGGAGTCGCTTTCACCTGCTGATGCAACAGCAACAGATGGGTTTGCCGATAGATCTTTTCCTCCTAGAAGATCCTCAACTCAATAGTTGGATGAAAGCTTTTGCAAATGCAGCACCAGACATTTTAACACCTACTACCAATGGTCAAACTTTTCGTGAAAGCGAACACTATCGCATCCTACAGGTTCAAGATTATTTAATTACAGTTATTTACGACTTATTAATTGCAGATAACCAACAAGCACAAATTCTCGATTGGAAAACTTATCCTAAGCCGCCAAACAAGCGCAATTTAGAACAAAATTGGCAGACACGTCTCTATATGTATGTGTTGGCAGAAACAAGCGATTATCTTCCAGAAAATATTTCTATGACTTACTGGTTTGTCCAATCTGACGGCAACCCACAAAATATTAAATTTAATTACAGTATCAGCCAGCATAATCAAACAGAAAAGAGACTGCATCGACTACTAAACGACTTAACCAAATGGCTAGAATGCTACTACCAGGGAGGACAATTCCCCCAAGTCCCAGAGGGCAGTAAAGCTTGTGATTATTGCCAGTATGCAACACGTTGTGAACGTGACCAGCCAACTTCTGAACAGATGTCTGCAATCAAGTCCACTTCCTACGGAATCGACAATAACCTGCTTAATCTCGCTAGGATTCAAGAGATAACCCTTTGAAGGGATTAGGAAGTTAGTAGTTACTAGCTACTAACAACCAACAACTAACAACTGTATTTTTTATGCATTTTGATGAAAATGATGCGGTTTATGTCCGCGAATTAGGAATCGATGACATCGCTCCTGTTTATCATTTGGGAGAAGAGTTATTTACCAGTGATCTCTATCCATACTTGTACAGAACCTGGGATGAGTGGGAGGTGATTGGACTTTATAATACAGACCCCGAATACTGCCTAGTTGCTGAAATAGAAGGAGATCTGGCAGGATTCATTTTAGGAACTATTATTACTAAGGCTTCGTGGACTTACGGTTATATTCTGTGGTTAGGAGTTAATCCTCAGTTTCAGCGTCGGAAAGTGGGAGACAAACTCGTTGATAAAGTCGTTGCGCGCATGATTGAAGATGGGGCACGGTTTATGCTGGTAGATACCGATCCTACCAATACTCCAGCAGTTAAGTTTTTCACACGCAAAGGTTTTGGTAATGTCCGTCAGCATATTTTCTTGTCAATGAATTTGAGCAAGCACGAATACTATGGCAGACTCATTGATTACGAACATCAAAAAGCTGAAAGGGCAGGTTATAGGCGTTACCGTCCGACTGCTATCCGTGGGACTCGTAAATCTGATGGAATTGCTAGTGAAGTTGCCCTCAATTCCTTGGTAGGTGACTCGCAAACAGATAGCTAAGAGTAATCTATGTTAAAACAGCAGCAGTGGATTCTTGCATCAACTGAACAACCCCCAGAATGGTTCTTGCAAGCGGTAAAAACCTATGTACCTGCATCCATGGGACATTATTATGCAGCGCAGCTATTATGGCAAAGGGGAATACGTGATGATTCGCAATTAGCAGCTTTCATTAATCCGCAAGCTTATCAACCAGCAAGCCCGTTTGAGTTTGGGCAAGAAATGCTTCTAGCGGTACAACGGTTACAACTTGCACATGAAGCTGGCGAAAAAATTGCGATATGGGGAGACTTTGATGCTGATGGAATCACTTCCACTGCTGTGTTGTGGGATGGCTTGGGACAGTTTTTCTTGCAAAATACGCATTTAACTTACTACATTCCCAATCGTTTAATAGAATCTCATGGGCTCAACTGTCGAGGAATTGATAAGCTTGCCACTCAGGGTTATCAGTTAATTGTCACATGTGACACTGGCAGTACAAACTTGAGTGAAATTGCGTATGCAAAACAGCTAGGAATAGACATCATAGTGACAGACCATCATACACTACCTGCAGAACGCCCACCAGTCACTGCGATTATTAATCCTCGTTATTTGCCAAGTACACATCAGCTGTTTCATCTTTCTGGAGTAGCTGTAGCTTACAAGTTGGTAGAAGCTCTTTACCAAACTCTACCAAATGTCCCACAACAGCCATTAGAAAATTTATTGGATTTGGTGGCGGTTGGATTGATTGCTGACTTGGTTCAGTTAAGTGGAGATTGCCGTTATTTGGCGCAGTTGGGAATTCACAAACTGCAGGCAGATTTTAAACAAGCACCAGATGCACGACGGCGTCCGGGAGTGGGACGACTACTAGAATTATGTCAAAAAAGTGGCGATCGCCCTACAGATATCTCTTTCGGTCTTGGTCCCCGAATCAATGCTGTTAGTCGCATTCAGGGAGATGCCAGCTTTTGTGTGGAATTGCTGACAAGCCATGACCAAAAACGCGTTAATCAACTGGCAGAATTAACAGAACTTGCAAATTCTCGTCGTAAATCTCTACAAAAAGATGTAACCCAGCAAGTTGCCCAAAAGCTTACCCAAATAGATTTATCAACCACCAGCGTGATCGTGCTTACAGATGCCCAATGGCCTGTAGGTGTTTTAGGTTTAGTGGCTGGACAAGTCGCACAACAGACGGGTCTTCCGACGATCTTGTTGAGTACGGAGGAAGTTGGGGACGAGGGGAGCACAGGAGTAGGGGACAAGGGGGACAAGGGGGACGAGGGGGACAAGGGGGATGTATTTTTGTTTCAGTCTTCTCTGGCGCGGGGTTCTGCTCGTTCAATCAACTCAGTGGATTTATACCAATTGGTAAAAGACCAAGCACATTTGTTGCATCGCTTTGGGGGACATCCTTTTGCAGCTGGATTGAGTCTTCCTGTGGAGAATATTCCTTTATTTACAGAGGCAATTAACCAACAGTTGCGACAATCGCTGGGAGGTAAAACTTTAGTACCAACTGTACAAACAGATTTGATCGTCAAAGTAGCAGACTTGGGAAAAGAGTTATTCTTAGAGTTGAAACTTCTAGAACCTTGTGGGATGGGTAACCCTGTTCCAAAACTTTTGATTCAAAATTGTTGGTTTGAAAATGCTTGGCATCGCAATCAACAAGATTGGCAGGGTAAAAAGGTACAGTACATCAAAACTGAGTTTGATATTCGAGATGACTCTACGAAAAACCCTTTTCCTGGAGTTTGGTGGGGACATTATAAAGATGAATTACCTCTAGGTCGTTGTGACTGTATCACAGAGCTAGACTATAACAGTTTTAAAAAACGCTACGAAATCAGACTCCTTGCTGTACGTCCCTGTTTAGACTCACCACTTAACACTCATGACTCAGCACTGATATTAGATTATCGGAGTACACCCCTACCCCACAGTTCCCAATCTCTAAAGGGACTTTTAAACTCGACTTCCCCACTCCTGTTGCAAGAATGTCCAACGAGTTGGGATGATTTGCGCGCCTGGTTGAAGCGATCGCTTTACAATCAGCAACCCTTGGCGCTTGCATGGTCTAAACCTGAGTATGAATCTCCAGAAAAAATATGGCTCACTCTTGTCGGAATTGCTAAATACCTGAGTCGTACAAATCAACCAGTCACTCGCATCCAAATTTTAGAGAAACTTGGCATAAAAGACCAAACTTTACATTCGGGGTTTAAGGCTTTGAAGTACTTAGGTTTTACTGTTAAACGACAAGACCGTTATTTAGTTTTCACGCAGCATTCCACTATAGACTCAATGCGTGCAGAATCTGCTATTGTGCAATTTTTAGCGGCTGTGCGTGAAGAACAATTCCAGAAACAATATTTTACTGAAGTTCCTTTATCTACTATTGAAGCACTTGTTAGGAGTTAGGAGTGGCTACTTTTTGATTTCTACGTAGTGTTCACACTGATAACCCCAACGCGACCAGGTTTGGAAGTCTACATCTACTAGTCTATAGACATCAGAACATGGCGGCTGGATAATTTGACTTAAAACTGCCCACAATAAGCTGCGTGTTACATCTAGTCCAGTTTTCAGCCAAGATTCATAATTACCAGGAATGCCTTGCTCATGAATAATTTCTGGTTCAACCCAAATGCCATGTGCACCTAAGAGGATCTGTGCCATCCACTTAGCTCGTGGTAGGTGTGTGTATGAAGTAACCAGTTTTACTTTATGAACTCCCCAATGATGAAGAATTGGAATGCCGTAGTAAAAATTATCAAAAGTAGAGTAAGCACACTTTTCTAACCAAACATTTGATAAAAAAGCTGGTGCTTGCTGCTGAAAAATTTTCAAAATACAAGGGTCTGGGGAACCACGAGAAATTAAAATTGGGGTGTTTGGGTGTAGTTGTGCTAACTTTGCAACATGAATTTCTCGAGCAATACTACCACCAAGTACAAAAAAAGCATCTACGGGCTTGGAAGATGCAGAAATTAAAGTTATTGTGTTAAAAATAAGACAACTGCCAAGTATTAGACATAGCCCAAAAGCTAGTCTAAGCAAAAACTCCCACTTTTTTCGTAAGAGACTCAACCTTTGATGAGTTCTCCTGTTTGTAAACTTCTGTCTCATAACATCTCTGATACGAGCTTTTTGTGGTATGTTAGCGACCTTTCTTAGTTTAGCCAAGTGCCGTCCTGAGAAAGTAATCTGGATTGCTAAGATAGCACTGATGAAAGTGTCACATCATCGCAGTAAGCTGGCAGAAGGAGTTGGCTATGGTGAAAAAAGCGGGGGAAAAGTCGTGAAATTTTTTCCAAAGAAATTAAAGGAAAGATGAATGAAGAACGTGTAGTTTAAGAGAGAAACTTATAAATTGCTAATAAATTCCAGAAAAGCCTGATAACGAAACAGTCAACGATACAACCATCCCAGCTAAATATACATGAATCAATCTGCAAAAAGTTACTCGCCATTGCAAGTAGCCTTGATTGGTGGAGCGATCGCCACCACTGCTACACTCTCTGTATTTGGTTCAGCTTGGTGCCGTTCGGTGCGTGCAACACTACAAGATAGCCCAAAGGCAATCATAGACCAAGTCTGGCAACTTGTAAATCGAGAGTATGTAGACTCTTCATTTAACAAACAAGATTGGCAAGCAACCAGGCAGAGCCTGTTAAATCAAGATTATGCAAATCGAGAACAAGCTTACTCTGCGATCCGCGATGCCTTAAAAAAGTTGGGAGATCCTTACACTCGATTTATGGACCCCAAACAGTATGAATCATTGACGAATCAAACATCTGGTGAAGTCTCTGGTGCAATCGGTATTCGCATGGAACTTAATGAAAAAACCAAGCGTCTTACCATAGTAGAAGCTATAGACAATTCTCCTGCTATGAAAGCAGGGATCAAGGCTGGAGACCAGATTTTAGCAATTGATGGCCAATCCACTCAACAGATGAAAGTGGAAGATGCTTCCAAATTGATTCGTGGCAAGGCAGGCACATCTGTTACATTGAGGCTGGGACGGAACGGGCAAAGTGACTTTGATCTAAAGCTGGCACGGGCAAATATTGAAGTGCCAACAGTCCACAATACCTTAAAATCTGAAGGCAATCGGCGCATTGGCTATATCCGCCTGCAAGAATTCAGCGCACATGCTGCAGACCAAATGCGACGAGCGATTAGCGAGCTAAATGGTAAGCAAGTTGATGGCTTTGTTTTGGATATGCGAGGCAATCCAGGTGGTTTATTGCAGTCAAGTATTGAAATTGCCCGGATGTGGCTAGATAATGGTTCAATTGTCCGTACAGTAGATCGTCAGGGAGGGAGTGAAGAAACCAAAGCTAATCACACTGCTATGACAAAACGCCCTTTAGCAGTGCTGGTGGACAGCAATTCAGCGAGTGCTAGCGAAATTCTGACCGGAGCATTAAAGGATAATCAAAGAGCAGTTGTTGTTGGTAGTCAAACTTTTGGTAAAGCCTTAGTACAGTCAGTTCATGAACTCCCAGATGGTTCTGGTGTGGCAATCACCATTGCTCATTACTACACTCCTAAAGGGACAGATATTAACCATAAGGGAATTACGCCTGATATCAAGATAGATTTGACCGCGGCACAACAACATCAGCTAGCCACTAATCCAAATTTAGTAGGGACTCAGAATGACCCTCAATATGCGCGTGCGCTGACAGTTCTATCCAGTAATCGCTTTGCACAACCTACACAGTCTCAACCATCTCAACAATCACTGAAAGTACGAGCATCAAATCGGGAATCATAGAAATGGGGAAGCGGGCATAGGGCATAGTAGATTTGTAATTTCTTGCCATTTCCTTTTGATTGCTGCCCATTGCCCATTACCACCAATAGATAATCTATGAATAACGAACTGATGACGATGACTACTGATAATGAGTTTTTGCCAAAACTCTCAGTGGTTGTACCTGTTTACAATGGTGAGGCAGATTTACCAGAGTTAATCAGTTGTTTGTTGGCTCAAACTTACCCAAAACAACGGGTGGAGTATTTGCTGGTTGATAATAATAGCAGCGATCGCACTTCACAGATCCTCAAAACAACCGCCAAAGATAGCTCACTAGTCATTCATCCGTTAAGCGAAAATCAAATTCAAAGTTCCTACGCTGCGAGGAACACAGGTATCCGTGCATCTACTGGTGAGATATTAGTTTTTACTGATGCAGATTGCCGTCCACAGCCAGATTGGCTAGCATCATTGATCCCACCTTTTAAGAATCTAGATGTGGCAATTGTTGCTGGTGAGATTGTCGCTTTGCCAGGAAACAATCTGCTAGAACAGTATGCAGAACGTCAAGAAACCCTGTCTCAAAAGCACACGCTTGCTCATAAGTTTTGTGCCTACGGTCAAACAGCTAATTTGGCAATTCGGCGGCAAGCTTTTATAAAAGTAGGTTTGTTTCGACCTTATTTAACATCTGGTGGGGATGCTGATATTTGTTGGCGAATTCTTCGAGAAAATATTGGACGTTTAGAATTTGTACAAAGTGCGCTTGTACAGCATCGTCACCGCACTACACTTAAGGAACTAGAAAGTCAATGGCGGCGCTATGGGCGCTCAAATCGGTATCTGCATGAGCTTTATGGTGTGGAATTGATGCGAGAGATCACACTTAGGGAATGCTGTTATCGTTTGACACGTTGGTTGTTGAAAGAACTGCCAACAGACAGCATCAAAGCGTTAGCCCATAAAGCTACTCTTGTAGATTTACTAAATACCCCGATAGGGTTGTTTACTGCTAGAGCGCGTTATGCTGGGCAACGAGAAGCTCAGTTGCCAGAGAAAGCACAGATAATTGATTGGCTGGAAGGTTGAGAGGGGGGTAAGAGTTAGGAGTTAGGAATAACAAATTACTATTGGGTGTTGAAGGTCTATTTTCACTTATCTAGTGTTTCCCAACTGATGTTAAATTCCGCTAGATTGGAGAAAAGTAGCGGAAAGGAAATTTTTTTAGATGTCAGCACATCTGTTACTGGTAGATGATGAACCGGGATTGCGTGAAGCAGTGAAAGATTATTTGCAAGAAAGCGGTTTTAGCGTTCAAGTTGCCAGTAACGCCCGTGAGGGCTGGGAATTAATGCAACAAAACACACCTGATTTGGTAATTTCCGATATCATGATGCCCCAAGTGGATGGCTATCAGTTTCTCAAACAGCTCCGGGAGGACTCCCGTTTTAAGGGACTACCTGTGGTATTTTTAACAGCTAAAGGGATGACGACAGATCGTATCCAAGGTTATCAAGCTGGTGTTGATGCCTATTTACCTAAGCCTTTCGATCCAGATGAGTTAGTGGCAATTGTTGAAAACTTACTCTCCCGCCGCGCTAGTAAAACTCAAACTAATATTGAAGATGGTGACACACCTGATATCGCTGAACTAGCCAATCAGATTGCTCAAATCAAAGCATTACTAACTCAAAGAAGTGCGATCGCCCAATCCCCAGCGCCCTTTACAATTGACTTGACTCCTAGAGAACAAAGCGTTTTAAATTTAGTTGCTGAAGGATTGATGAATAAAGAAATTGCTCGTCGCTTAGACACCAGTGTGCGCAATGTAGAAAAGTACGTCAGTCGTTTGTTTAGCAAAACTGGTACAAATAGCCGCACTGAGTTAGTTCGGTTTGCTCTAGAACATGGTCTTGCTAAGTAGCATTCACTAGCATTTTGTCGTTAAATACTTGGTGCATTCTTTTAGTCTTTTCGAGAAAAAAAACTCTGTAAAGTGCACAAGTGCGAGGAGTTGTTTTTTGAACATACCACTAATCTGCTTTTTGACACTCCTACCCTGATCATAGTCTTGGTTCAAAACCACGCTTTCCTAGGGTGGGAGTTTATATATCTAACCTCTTCATATCAAGGAAACAACGGATAGAGCAATTAAGCAGAAATCTTTCCAAATAATGACCTCGCTAAGTAGCAAGGCATGAATCCATACACGATTGAGTATGCACCCTATCATCTCCGTGGTGCAAAGGATAAAGACTTGAGAACAGCGGCTTCTTACTTCAGTAAAGCTAAGACAGGAACGCTATGATCCGAATAGTCAAGTTACATAAGCCAATTCATTGTTAAAGAAATTAGCAAATGGGCAAACCTAAACAAACTCATTATTTCCTTTGCAGCTCACAATTTGCCGTTACTCTGATTACAAAACTTAACTATTGAACATTGTCAGTAGAATTGCGCAAGCGCATCAGTTGACGTCGCATTTGAGGTGAGGCTTTTAACTCACAGACTTCCTGAGCCTTCACAGATGTTTGTAAGGTTTCTAAGAAATCGTCAGAACCTTCAGTTAACGCGTCTAGAAGAACCTGTAACAGCTGATCGCGATCTCCTAGTAGGCTCTTTTCCTCTATTAATCGGAATTTGAGATGGATTTCACACTCATAAACACCTACTTCGAGATTGTTTACCTGACGTGGTAATGCTTTAGAGTTCATAGCCTTTGGGATTCCTTTTGCTGAGAGTAATCAAGATGAGGAGCTATATTGCAAGCCAAAATTCTTTGTATCTTTTTGAAATCCAAAATTTTTGAATTAACAGTCCTCGTTTACTAACAGGATTTATCATCCATTTCAACCTCCTTTGAGTTTTTTCGCAAGACATAAACAACTTTATTTTTCATGTTCCTGTGTCAGCTGTGGTTGAACCAAGCCATAACTATTATTCAGTTTTTAAGATTCTATACAATAAAGTTTCTGTAAGAACTTGTTGGAGCTTTTTAAAGGTTTTTACATCAACTTTATCTCGACGTCAACAATGGTTTGAGTTTTTACTGAAAAGCTGGTGCTTCTACGTAAGTGAAAACTCCGTTTTTTTGAAATATATTTAGGATTAGACGTAGTTGCAACAAATATACGTAAAATTACTAGATGTACGATTTTTTCATAGAAAAATCAGGTGAGATTTTGATGAAGAAAGTGATTAGAGGTGCCATTTTTGTTTTGGAAGACAACATAGACACTGATCAAATTATCCCAGCCGAGTATCTTACTCTAGTTCCTTCCAAACCTGATGAGTACGAAAAGCTTGGTAGCTATGCTTTAGCTGGGTTACCAGACTCCTATGGCAGATTTATAGTTCCCGGAAAAATAAAAACTGACTACCCAATCATTGTGGCAGGAGAGAATTTCGGCTGTGGTTCCTCACGAGAACATGCTCCCATTGCTTTAGGTGCTAGTGGTGTTCAGGCAGTTGTAGCTCAGTCGTATGCTCGCATCTTTTTCCGAAACTGTACTGCGACCGGAGAACTTTATCCTTGGGAATCCGAACAAAGGTTATGCGAGCAATTTAAAACTGGTCAAGAAGTGTCAATTCTTTTTGAAACTCATCAGTTAATAAACCACAGCCTCAACAAGACATTCGATCTCAAACCATTGGGAGACGTAGAACCAGTCATTGATGCGGGTGGTATTTTTGCTTATGCTCGCCAAACAGGCATGATTCCTGTCCGTTAAGAAATCGGGTATTAAGGTGTGAGGGAAATGAGAATGTCAAATGATTGATAACCGACTTACCTGATTCCCTTGCACCCCCATACCCAAAATTGCTTGTCTATGCTGATATAAGTTCTAAAATGATATTGAGGGATTAATATAGAAATATTATCGCTCATCAAGTAAGACCCTAATTCAGCATTAGGCATATCATACAGATATAAACCCAGTTCTTACACCTTCTATGGACAACTCGATGCTGCTCAAGTCCACAACCCGTCATATCCGAATCTTTGCGGCTGAAATTGACCGGGATGGCGAACTCGTTCCCAGTAATCACGTCTTGACTTTAGATGTTGACCCAGACAACGAATTCAACTGGAATGAAGATGCTTTGCAAAAGATTTATCGCCAGTTTGACGAACTCGTAGAAGCATCTAGTGGTACAGACTTAACAGACTACAATCTCCGTAGAATTGGGTCTGACTTGGAGCATTACCTGCGATCGCTCCTGCAAAAAGGCGAAATTAGCTACAATCTTTCAGCACGCGTCACTAACTACAGCATGGGGCTGCCCCAAGTTGGAGTTGAGAATAATCAACAGTAGTGATTTGACCTCCACAAAGAGTCGTTGCTTTGACTTCCAGCGCAACGGCTCTTGATTTATCAGTCTTTCAAAAAGAACCTGAAGCAGAATTGAGACGTCAAAACACATTCGTTAGAACGCACTCTTGCTGTTGGATTCAAAATTTATTCATAAAAAGATCTAAATTGTTGAAAACTTTATATTTTTATAATCTTTAGGTTATTTATATTTAAAAAATTTTACCAATAAGAGTGTCAATAACAACAATTCTCCTGGCACTTTTGATTATATTATGAAACGCATTGCCAAAACTGGATGACTTACCGTTATTATAGATAAACTCATGAATTTGAGGAATAGCCATTAGTCATTGATCCTTTTGCATCTATATTTAAAGTTAATGACCAATGACTAAATAACTGCTACCAAATACGATTTCCTTCTTCGTCAACTCGAGCTTGTCGAATCACATCAGAAATTTCTTCGGCATCTTTAACGTGATGTAAGGCTTTTTTTTCGCCATCCGGCTCATCAACAACAAAGTATGCGGGAACCTCAATATGATCCCCTGTAATATCAGGTGAATCGACCGCAAGTTGTTGTGACTTTTCTTCAATAGTTTGTGGCTCTTGGGCAATGACATCGCCAGGGTTGACCGCACGATGAATATCTTTTTCTCTGTCTTTGTTATCTTCCATTACGCTCTCTTTGTTTAGATATGTTAAATTTACGCTGAACAACAGGTGTGTGCCAATTAACTTAATCGCTAAAGACACATCATCACTAGCAGTGAATACAAACCAGTTAAACGAGATTTTCCGTCGTAGCTTAAATGTTATTTAGCTTTAAGTTCAGTTAATTGCCATCCACCTACTTATAAACTAAAGAAAGACCACTACTATCTCCTCTTTCTGATGGAGTAAATTGGAATAAGCAAATAGCTAGTTGTGCAAGCGTTATAGGTTGGTGACGGTATCAAGACGAGTTATGGGAATAGCAGTATAAATAAGGTTATAGAAACATTTAAGTGGGGTATTAGGTTTGAACTTAAGAAGGTGGCGACAAACAAAGTTAACTCGTGAGGGGTCCTCTTTGTCATTTGTCATGGATTTTTGGTTAAGGACAAAGGATAAAGGAGAAATGAAGGTCAACACACTTATGTTTATTTGCGCCGAATTACTCTAGGAAGATTACTCTAGGAAGGAAATTTTTATTGAAAGCTTATTAAACATTGTGAGCACGTAGTTTCATCTGCAGGATAAAATTGTGATTCTAAGTTGGATAGATAAATCAAGTTAACAAAGATTATGAGTGGTGAAGAGGGTCTGCAAACACATGCTGTTGAAGAAAATGCTAATTGCTGATCGGTGTGAAGACTATGGAAAATGACGCGGCAACACTCTACTGCCCAAATGAAAATTGTCAATCTCCTAATCCCCTGGCACACAACTTTTGTCAGCAATGCCGCACGCCCTTACCCAAACGTTACCTCTGGGCTGTGGGGGATGCTCTGAGTTTAGGCACCACGGGAGAAATATTAGCCGAACGCTATTTAGTCATTAGCCAATCTATTCTTTTAGATACAAAACCTGGGTTAGTACCTCAAACACCACACTCAGAAAACCTACAGATAATTAGACCTTATTTACGGCTAATTTCCTATCGCTTACACTTACCTCAGGTCTATGGAGTGTTGAAACTAACCAACACAGGTTCTAAACAGGAAGTATTACTCCTGGAAAAACCTCCTCTACTTGAAGATGGTTCAGCGAAGGAAGTCCATCTATGTAGTGAGTTAACTAGTGCTTGGGGTGATGCCCCATCAATGCGTCAACTCAATTGGTTATGGCAGATAGCTTATTTGTGGCAACCTCTGGCTAGTGAAGGTGTTGTTTCTAGCTTACTTAACCCTCAATTATTAAGGGTAGAAGGCTCTTTAGTACGTTTATTGGAATTGCGCGAAGACTTGCATTCAGCACCAAAATTGGCTCAATTAGGAGAATTTTGGCAGCAGTTACTGCCTATGGCACAACCAGCCATAGCTGAATTTATGAGTACAATTTGCACCTTTTTAGGTCAAGGAAAAATCAACTCGTGTGAGCAGCTTGTCACAATCTTAGATAAAGGGCTAGCTGAAATTGGGCAATCACAAATATCTAAGATCAAGATTACGACGAAAAGTGACACTGGACCTAGTCGTCAACGCAATGAAGACGCCTGCTATCCCCGTAGTGGCACGACTATTACTAAACCTCCTCAACCAGCACCTCTGGCTATTGTCTGCGATGGTATTGGTGGCCATGAGGGAGGAAACGTTGCCTCTAATCTGGCAATTGAAACTATTCAGCAGCAAGTACAACAAATCACGAAAATTTCTGGTGACTACATACACCCCGCGACTCTTCTTGAAGACTTAGAACAAGCAGCAGCAGTTGCCAACGACAAAATTAGTCAGATCAACGACAGTGAACATCGACAAGGACGGCAACGCATGGGCACAACCTTAGTGATGGCTTTGCCTGTTGCCCACGAAATGTATGTCGCCCATGTTGGTGATAGTCGTGCTTATTGGATCACACGTCATGGTTGTTATCAAGTGACTCTCGATGATGATGTTGCTTCTCGCGAGGTGCGCTTAGGCTATGCTACATACCGAGATGCAGTGCAACAAGGTGCTTCTGGCTCTCTAATACAGGCTTTAGGTATGAGTCCAAGCAGTTCATTGCATCCAACAACACAGCGGTTTATTCTCGACGAAGACTGTGTTTTCCTTCTTTGTTCAGATGGATTGAGTGACTTTGATCGTGTAGAACAGTACTGGGATACAGAAATTTTGCCGATTCTTACTCTTCAATCAGATCTAGTGGATGTGGCAGAGAAGTTAGTAGAAATTGCTAACAATCTAAACGGACATGATAACGTCACCATTGCTTTAGTACACTATCAAGTTAATTGCTCTGAACCTAAATCAACCCTCAAAGCATCTCTTGCTGAGCCTTCTTCAACAGTGAGTGATTTGCCCCCCAGAACAGCACAAAGTACAAGAAACCTTAGTTCCAACCAAACAACTCAAGTTATTCCCCGTAAGACTAGCAAAAGCTTTATGGTGCCGCTACAGCTACTAGTTCTGGCTTTAGTAGTTTTAGCAGGTGGTTCGCTAGGTTACTTTTTGCGTCAATGGTGGCCTTTTGAAAAAACATTACCCACATCTGCCTCTCCATCTACAACCCCCCAACCATCTGTCACAATCACCAGAAATCAGGGAATTTCTCCAGTACCTCAAGGTCAATTTATTCAAACCAAAAGTGAAATACATTTAAGTAGAGTTACACCTCCACCCGGTAATGATGCGATCGCACTTCCAGGTAGTGTTTTGCAAATTATCAGTACTGAACCAATTCCTAAATCAACATCTGAAGACGCTTGGGTGCATTTGAGAGTTTGCTCAGTCGGACCAAAAGCGGCATCTGCTATAAGTAACAAACCATCACCCAAACCAGGAGAGGAAGTTAAAATTCTCTTCTCCAAATTTCAATCATCGCAATACTCCAGGCTGCCAAAAGGTGATGCCCGTCAATGTTTAGGGAACAATACTTTACCCTCTGCAAAGGAATCTCTCAATCAGCCAACAGCCAAATCCTTACCAGAAGATCGGATTTAGTAAATAGCAATAACAAATGATGCAGTTAACAGTATAGAGAAAAAAATCGATAAACGATAAACTGGTAATACCCTTGGAATAATACAGCTAACATGATGAGTAAAAAACTCACATACCTAAAAGAATTGCGTTTTAAAATTATTATTTGAAGTTATTTGTTTTACCTATTAGACTAACGAATTCAAATCCATGCCATCCCTAAACCTGGCGATCTCCCGTCTCATCAACACCGGCTCAGACAACTTCGCCATTTGGGTGGTGAATGCTCCCTATCCCAGTGGCTACGTTTTACATGACTGTGTTTGGCCCCAACACCTCACTCAAGTTTGGCAAGAGTGGCAGCAGATGTTTGCCAGCCATAGTCGTTTAGACATTTCTTCAACACCATTGCCGCAACAACTGAATCCACTACCCTTAGAATCGCTCTCACCTCCTTCTGGTCAGCCATCCAGTTACAGTAGTCGTTTGATGCAATATTTGGGAATATGCCTGTGGCGTTGGGTGTTCGACGGCCAGATTCTTTCCAGTCTCGAACGTAGTCTTGGAATTGCTATGGGCCAGCACAAACGTTTGCACTTTCGATTGGAAATTCGCGATCCAGATCTGATTGCCCTACCTTGGGAAATTATGCAGCGTGAACCTGGTCAATCAGTCATGTCTTTATTTCAACATGTGCTGTTTAGCCGCACTACTAGTGAAGTCGAACCTTTACCGTTTTTACGAACAGAACAAGCTTTAAACATTTTGCTAGTTCTAGGAGAAGATGAAAAGCTGCAACTGGAAAAAGAAGCTGAACTTCTAGAAAAAACTCTTTCTCATGGTAGCCTCATGGGCAGTAATTCTCAACAAGGATATGCTCCCTGCTTAGTAAAAACACTTTTGCAACCCAGTCCACAGGAGTTAATTCAACATTTAGATAGCAAACTATACAATATTTTCTTTTACGCAGGTCATGGTTTGCCAGGACCAGACGGAGGTCTGCTCTTTTTACAAAAAGATATGACCCTCAATGGTATAGAATTAGCACAAGTTTTGACCCGTACAGGTGTAAAGTTAGCAGTTTTCAATGCCTGTTGGGGAGCACAGCCGGCATCTGTAGATCACCAAGCTATACCTAGTAGTAGCCTGGCAGAAGTGTTGATTCGTCAAGGTGTCCCAGCTGTCTTGGGAATGCGCGATGAAATTGCTGACCACGAAAGTCATAGCTTTATTCAAACTTTTACCCAAGCTTTGCGGGCTCGCAAGCCAATTGATGAAGCGGTGGCTGAGGCTCGTCAGCAACTATTGACACTTTATAGATTCAATCAACCAGCTTGGACTTTACCAGTTCTCTACCTGCACCCAGACTATGATGGCGAACTGATTAGAAGTTTTGATGAGGGAATTACAGAACTGCCAGATACTTCTATGCCTGGCCTGGGTTCTCAGTTTCCTACAGCTAGCTTGCGATCGCTTTCCCCTAGTGGTCAAACTTGGTCGTTGCGACCAGGAATTACCCGTATTGGTCGCACAACAGATAATGATATTGTAATCCCAGAGCCATCAGTTTCAAAACGTCATGCTGAAATCTTATGTCGTCATCATCTGACAGGTTCTACATCAGAACGTAAATATTATTTACACGATTTATCTACTTATGGTACAACCTGGATTTTACAACCCAACGGTTGGCAACAGATCCACCGTTTGGAAGTTCCGCTAGAATCAGGAATGCAATTAAGATTTGGGAGTAGTAAAAGTCTGCCTTGGGAATTTATCATCAATGATTCCTCTGTTTAACGATGGAAAGCTTGATTCTTCATCGCTCCTTACCCAAAACCACAAGAGTAATTTTACCGTGGCAAAATCAAATCTTTTTGCGGAAAATGGGTTACTGCGCATGTAGCTGTAACTACCGCAAAAGAAATTATTGGGAGAGGACAAAATGATTAACAAACTCAACACTTCAGAATCCAACACTTTACTCATGCCTGCAAACCCGAACAAGCAACTATCCTCAAATTTCCACGCATCACCATCACAACTAAATTTAGAGTTCTTAGAAGATTTGCTTAGATATGATGATGCGAGCTATCCGTGGAATCCAGCTGATGAAGAATCAGAAAGTTATTTCGTCGAACTAGAACAGCAATGTCTCATACAAGATGTGTTGGATGAAGAACTAACTGCACGTTCACAAACTTTTTACAACCAGCTAGATACATTGTGGTCAAATCATAGACAGCTTGATAATAGTACTATCATTCAAACTACTGTAACAACACTTAAAGAGAATTTACAAACTAGCTTTGGCTCAAGCATACCCTCTCACTGGCTCAATCTGATCGTTCGTAAAGCGGCCGAGGTTTTTAACCACAAACAATCAATTAGTGAACAACTTATTGACTGTGCTCAATCTGTGTTGCCAACTTGGGGAATAGAAGATCTGCTAGTGCTAGCGCGCCCATATGCTTACGCCATGCGCAGTGGTGAAACCCAAAACTTAGAATCTGTACTGAATAATGTAGATGACCGTGAGTGGACAGCTTTGTCAGAAATTGAACAAGCCAAAGCAACTGTGGCGATCGCCTACTATACTCTCAATCTACTCAATAGTTCTCAAAAAGAAGCCTGAAGCTCAAGTGTAGCATGATTGATTGTTCTGAGCTTTCCCACTCTTACTTCGGCCCAAGAAAGCGAGTTGCAAAATTTTGTGATCGCGTTGGTGATAGTGCTCGCGCCTTAAGAATTGCTGCCATCAAAAAAGCGTAAGACAACACTCCAACAATCACCAGCAATAAACCATTGATCACTCCTGTTGCATTCCACAAAGCGTGAAGTCCAGCTGCAGTTAGATACCCAACTAGCAGAATCTGCAAACTTTTAGTTGGCTTAAGCACAGCCAAGCCAATAAAATACCCCAAATAGCCACTGTAAGCCATATGTCCAGGCAATGAGCCCAGAATTCTTGGTATTAACAATCGAAACCCTGCCAACAGACCATCTCCAAGCCCTGCCTGTTGTGCAATAGTTTGACTGAATTGTGGTACATATTGTCCAAGAGTTTCTAACAGTGTAAAGCCCACAGCAGAAGCTGTACCCAAAAGAATCCCATCCAACGGTTCCCATACACCGATGCGCTCTTTCCAAGGAGATGGTAATGATTTGGCGAGGAGATATGCTCCCAATATGGGCAACGCTTTCAGTAATTCTTCCATCAAACCTGCGCCAAAAAACATTCGCACAAGCAGTTCTGTGAAGGTAATAGATTCCTGATTTGCTGGTAGGCTACCAGGTAAAATAACGCGAAACACGAAAAAAAATAGCTCTAATATGGGACTGAGCAAAATCAGCATCGTAGTTAATGCTGAAGCCAGCAGCACCCACCAAGGTTTATGCTTACCACACAATAAATAAATGAAGAAGTAATATGCAGCCAACGCTATAAAAGTAGCTACAATAATCTGATTGACTTGTGGTTGCTCTATTGTCGCAAACATTAACACCACAAATGTTACTGTAATCATTCCTGGTATAAGATAAGCTTTACGAGTTAAATCTTTACCAGTGGAAATAATAGGAAACAGTTGTGTGAAGCTAATGGAGTCTAAAGCTGGCGGTGAAACATGGCTTGTTGTAGGCGCGGGTGTTAGATAGTGATTAGCTGGTGGAAGTGGTCTAACTGCTGCTTTGTTAAGCTCGGTAGCTTGAGCGTTATCTTCGTACTCAAAAATGAGTTCTGGGCCATCTTGAGCTAAAGTGATAAGGTCACCTGAAATCAATTTTTGACAGCCTTCTAGACGTTTTCCATTTAGATAAGTGCCATTAGCGCTATTGAGATCACAAAGTATCCAACCATCTTCACCATCTGGGGATGAAGAGAGTGGACGAACTACGGCATGACGACGGGATACCATTCGACACATCATGGCATCTAAGACAACTTCGCAGCTAGGATCGCGTCCGATAACTACCTCTTTACTTGGAGGAAGCAAGTAGCGAGATTCTGTTCCAAGTGCCGCTCCATTACCAGACACTAGCCGCAGCAATGCATTCTGTCTTGCGTTTTTGCCGGTCATCGAGTCACAGTCTTTCTAAACTAATCACTAAAATAATTGCAGTAGAACTTAACTTAAGCCACATTTATAGCAGAATAGCTACATACACTATAGCTCTACTCTCTGCTAAGGCCAGTTAAGAACAATTGTGGTTTCTGTTTTAGTGTTAACAGAACTGTACTGCTAATATTCTTGGGTTATTTAACTTTCACTGTTTCTAAATGCTCAATTCTAGTGCCAAGTAGTTTGAGGAACTCTGCCAACCATTGAGGATGAGCAGGCCAAGCAGGTGCTGTAACCAAGTTACCATCAACTATTGCCTCATGTACTGGGATATCTACATAGATACCGCCAGCACTATACACGTCTGGACCGCAGGCAGGGTAAGCAGTACAACGCTTGCCTTTTAGCACATCAGCCGCTGCCAATACCTGCAAACCATGGCAAATAGCTGCAATTGGCTTATTCGCTTGGGCAAAGTGGCGGGTCATTTCAATCACAATCGGGTTGAGACGGATATATTCTGGTGCACGTCCACCAGGGATGACCAAGGCATCATACGTTTGAGCTTCGATTTCTGCAAATGTCGCATTTAACGTGAAGTTGTGACCAGGTTTTTCACTATAAGTTTGATCACCTTCAAAATCATGGACAGCAGTTCGCACTTTTTCCCCAGCCTTTTTGTTGGGGCAAACAGCATAAACGCTGTGTCCTACCATTTCCAATGCTTGAAAGGGAACCATCACTTCATAATCTTCGACATAGTCGCCAACAAGCATTAAGATTTTTTTTGCAGTCATTGTCTTAATATCCAGTTCTTTATTGTTTGTTTTTTGGTCTTTGTGCCTTGTCACTAATCAGAAAGGACTAATGACTAAATTAAAGCAAATTAAATTCTTTGATTGCATGAGGAAAGTTTTGATTTTCATGTCCTGAGCGACTCAGTTTAATTAAGGCAAAACGCTGCAAAGGAGTTAATACTGCCCATTGCTCAAGTGTGATACTAACACCTAGTTCTTTGGCTTTCTCCTGAAGACTAGTAGGTACAATGTTAGTATCCATCCAAGCTGGATTAAACTCAATGGGTAATTCACTAGCTGGTTTGCCAGTATGTTTTAATACCAGCTGTTGAATATACTCTCGATATGATTGAATTTCCGTTGGCGTAGAGCAAGGTAGTTCAACCAAAGCCTCCCGTTCTGCTGTTGTCATGTGGCTCCAATCAGATAACTTTAACTTAATGCCACAAGTATCAAGTTTGTAGCGTACCTGCATGGGAATACAACGTAGGGAAGAGATAAAATCCGTTTCAAATTCAAAAAAAATTGCCATATACAGTGCAATTCCTGTTCAATCATAATTCTTGGCGTTGCTACGACGAATAATCCAATAACTTATAGATAAAGCAAGAATAGCAACTCCTAAACCAATGATACCCATCCCTGGGACTTTTTCTAAATCAAGAATAATAATTTTTCTAGAAACCGCAATTAAAGAAGTGACAATAACTAACTCAACTTGAAAAACATGTTTTCGCAAATAAGCTGTGATATTTTCCAAAATTTCCAAAGCAATTAAAAGATTTAAGAATAAACCAAAAATTTCAAATAATTTATTATGGAAATCATGGGATGATAAATTAAATAATTCTTTGAATAGAAAAAGACCTAATTCCACAATTGACACTAAAATGACTAGCACCATAAAAAGAGATAAAATCTTAGAAACTATTACCTCTACATTTTCAATTTGGTGCATAAATTGTTCATCTTTAGTAGCTTCTATAATTCGCCTTAGAAATCTCTTCATTTGCCTAGCCTCCATTTAAAGTAACAACCAAATACAAATTCAAAAACCCCATAGATTTGCTCTATGGGGTAAAAAAGAAAAAAGACAGGTCTTGCAGCAATACTGCAAGTCATCGTCCATTAACACATTGCTTGGTTCGTTGTGATATCGAGGAGGGGATCTTTTCTTTTGTTCCATTGCTAGATTTGGGAAAACTTGTTGTGTACTCTTCCCATATACCTAGCAGCTTAACATTCTGAGGGTTGCAACTGATAGCTATTAATTGTTAACTCGGCTGTCACTGGCACTAGCTGGACAGCACAGGCTTTTAATTCCGGTTGACCAGAGTCGGGGCAAGATTCTGAATGGGTAAGGGCGTTAGCTTCTGCATGATCTGCCCACAGTGCACCCCAATGCATTGGGACAAAAACTGTACCAGGTGCGATCGCCTTTGTCACAACTGCAGGAAATCTAGCACTACCTCGACGCGACCGTACCTCGACCAATTGCTGATGTTCAATCCCTAACCTAGCAGCATCACGAGGATGAATCTCAATAAACGGCTCAGGATGCAAGGAGCGAATTTTTTCAATCCGACCAGTACGTGTCTGGGTGTGCCAGTGTCCGTAAACTCTTCCAGTTGTCAGAATAAACGGATAATTGGGGTCTGGTGGTTCTGCGAGTCCCCGCGAGTGATACGCCCCAAACCGCGCTCGTTTGTCAGGAGTATGAAACACTAAATCAGTGTAAAGCCGTTTAGGGGAGTTAGGAATAGAAGATTTTAATTCCTCACTCCTCACTCCTAACTCATAACTCTTATGCGGGCATGGCCATTGAGTTGCACCCTCACTCATCAATCGCTCATGAGTGATACCTGTCATATCGCAAGGGCGCTCGCGTGTTAGTTGGACAAATTCGGCATAAACTTCTCTGGAGTTAGCAAAGGCAAACTCTTGGACAAAGCCTAATCTACGTCCAACTTCAGCAAAAATTTCCCAGTCTGCCTTAGCTTCACCTGGTGGTTGGCGGAATGCGGGACATAAGGTGACTATCCTTTCAGAATTTGTCATCACGCCTGTTTTCTCACTCCATTGGGCAGCAGGTAACAGGACGTGCGCGTAAGCGGCAGTTTCTGTTGGGTAGTAGGCGTCTTGGTAAATTGTAAAAGGCGATCGCAACAATGCCTTCTTAGTTCGTTCCAAATCTGGCATGCTGACAGCAGGATTGGTAGCAGCAATCCACAATAACCCGACTGTGCCATTTTCCAAGCCAGTCATCATCTCCCAGGTACAAAGACCAGGATGAGGAGAGATCTGTCCAGGCTTAAGTCCCCAAAACTCCTCAACTTCTGCTCGATGCTGGCTATTTTTCACTAATCGGTAACCCGGCAACAAGTGTGCTAGACCTCCTGCTTCCCGTCCTCCCATGGCGTTGGGCTGACCTGTGAGCGAGAAAGGTCCTGCACCAGGCTTGCCAATCTGTCCAGTCATCAGGTGCAAATTAATAATAGTTCTTACCTTAGCTGTGCCTTCTGAGGATTGATTGACACCCATTGACCACAAGGACAACACCTGCTTAGATTCACCCCAGTAGCGAGCTGCTTTTTCTAAATCTTCAACACTGATCCCACATCGATGTGCCACGACCTCTGGGGAATAGTGCCGAATCACCTCAGCATATGCAGGGAAGTTACTAGTACACTCGTCAACAAACCCAAGATCTACGTATTGCCAGCGCATTAACAAGTGAGCAATACCATTCAACAAATCAATATCTGTACCAGGACGAATTGCAAGATGTAGATCAGCAGCTTGGGCTGTTTGTGTATGACGTGGATCGACCACAATCATTTTGACTTTGCGGTTCTTTTTGTGATATTTCTCCAGTCGGTTGAAAACAATTGGATGACATTCAGCCGCATTTGTGCCAATTAAAAATGCACAATCGGTCAGTTCTAAATCGTCGTAGCAACATGGAGGACCATCTGAGCCAAAACTTTGAATGTAGCCAGCTACAGCACTAGACATACAGAGGCGAGAGTTAGCATCAAAGTTATTGCTACCCAAACACCCTTTCATTAGCTTCTGAGCGACATAGTAGTCCTCGGTTTGAAACTGACCAGAACCGTACATACATATTGCTTCTGGTCCAGTCGTCAAGCGTACGGTTTGAATACGGTTGGTAATCAGATCAAACGCTTCATCCCAACTTACCCGGCGGAACTCCTGAGTTAAAGAGTCTCGTACCATTGGGTAATGTAGTCGGTTTTTATCTAGAGACTCAGCGATTGTCGCACCTTTGACACAAATCATGCCTTGATTGGATGGATGTGCTTTGTCACCACGCACTCGCCAAATCGGATTTCCTTGGCTATCTCTATGAGTTGGTTTGCCATGTTGTGCTGGAGGTGAAACTTCTAGTCCGCAACCAACACCACAGTAAGGACAAAGGGTTTTGGTAAATTCAGTCATGGCAGTGGAGTTGTTAACTGTTAACAGGTATCTGTTAACTGGTAACTGTGAGGTTTTATTCTTCCACTAGGACAGGAGAGGATTGAGCTACTGTCTCTGAAAATTCTTCATCACCTGCGGCAAAGGAGCCTTTTGGTTCTTTTAAGAAAAAGGCACATAAGCTCGCACAGATAAGAGCGGTTATTCCCATCGTGTTAAACAGCATGACTGGATTCGTTAAACTGAAAACTGTGAGAAAAACGACACCACCAAAATTGCCATAAGCGCCCACACTACCAGCAATTTGACCAGTAATTTCCTTTTTGATTAAAGGAGCCATACCAAACGTAGCGCCACATCCAGCCTGGACAAAGTAGGCACAGAACATACAGGTCGCGATCGCAGCAACTAGGGGCCAGTTGCTATGAATCTGGCTCATCATTAAATAACCAAAACCAATCACCGTGCTGACGACTGTCAAAGTCCACTTGCGGCTACCGAGTCGGTCAGAAATGTAGCCACCACTGGGGCGAGAAATGACATTTAACAGTGGATAAGAAGAGGCAATCAGAGCAGCCGTGACATGATTGAGACTAAAAGTCTTTTCAAAGAAGGCTGGCAACATCGAAACAACGGCCAATTCTGAACCAAAGCTGATGACATAAGCAAAATTCAAAAGCGCAACTTGGCGAAATTGATAGCGTTCAGATGGAGAGTAGATTTTTTTGCCAATCAGCATCTCCCGGTTCACAAGAACCGCTTTGTAGGTTTGGACTATATATAGTAGAGCCAACAACAGCCACACCATATACATTTGGGGCTGATTGATGAAGTGAATTTTCGGTTGAGCCAAACGCCAAGTTAACAAAGCTAACGCAAGAATGAGTCCTAAATTCGAGACACACAGAGCCAAAAAACTTTTGACACTGGTTACTTCTAAAGCACCATTTTTCTTCGGCTTCTTGTAGATTTTGCCTGTGGGTGTATCTTGGACGTTGCCGTAATACAAGACGCCATATAAAGCAGTTACGATACCGATGAGGGCGATCGCTAAACGCCAGTTTGTAGAGTTTCCACTCAAGAACGCAGTGCCAACAGCGAGACTGGGTAATCCAAATTCAGCAGCCGCAGCTCCAAAGTTACCCCAACCACCATAAATACCTTGAGCACTGCCAATTTCTTTAGGTGGGAACCATTCTGCGACCATCCGAATTCCCACCACAAAACCGGAACCGACAATTCCCATTAACAGACGACTCCATACCAATTGATTGAAGTCGTGTGCCGTTGCTGTCATGACACAGGGTACAACAGCATAGATGAGTAAAGCTGAGTAGGTGATTCTGGGACCAAAGCGATCCAGAAGCATCCCAATAATGATGCGCGCTGGAATCGTCAGAGCAACATTACATATGCCCAGTGTCTTGATTTGTGGGTCCGACAGACCTAATTCTTTACCAATTGTTGTGGCAAATGGAGCAAAGTTAAACCAACAAACAAAAGTTAGAAAGAAGGCAAACCAAGTCAGGTGTAGGATACGGTAGCGATTTTTAAATGAGAATAATCCCTTGAGCATTAAATCTTCCTATTAAAAACTGAGAAAATCGTATGAAAATGTTAGTGATGGATAGAAACGTACTAACCGATCACCGATTTAGACCATGGCTGGTTCTTCCACCTGAGCGCCGAAGTGTTCAATAAGTAGAGAGCGCAGTACTGGCAGTAAGTCTTCGCAAGGAACACTTTTGATCACACAAGTTCCTAACTGGGCATCTTTGCCAACTTTACCGCCCATATAAATGTCAACCCCGTCCACTGCTTTACCATTTTTACGAACCTTAGTTCCCATCAAGCCGATATCTGCAACTTGTGGCTGTCCGCAGGAGTTGGGACAACCTGTCCAATGAATTCTGACTGGACGAGTGAGTTTTAACTCAGCTTCCAAGACTTTAATCATTGCTAGAGCACGGTTTTTGGTTTCAATGAGGGCGAAGTTGCAAAACTGTGCGCCTGTGCAAGAAACTAATGAGCGTGTGAGTGGTTCAGGATTGATTGTCAACCTATTCAACAAGGGTTCAGTTAAAAAGATTGCTAAGCGAGAGTTAGGGATGTGAGGGATAATGACGTTTTGCTCTAGTGTGAGGCGGATTTCTCCACTACCGTAGACTTCCGCCAGACGTGCGATTTCAAACATGTCCTCAGCATAGAGCCGACCAACAGGAACGTGAAGCCCTACGTAGTTCAACCCCGGTTGTTTTTGTTTGTGGACTCCGATGCAGTCGCGTTTATCCCAGTTGATCTCGTCGTGTGCAGCTGCACTCATCAATGACTTACCCAACTGCTTTTCAACTTCTTGTCTAAACTTTTCTAAACCCCATTCATCTATGAGCCACATCAAGCGAGCTTTTTGCCGATTGGCTCGTAAGCCGTGGTCACGATAAACTTCCAAAATAGCTCTACAAAGGGCTACCACATCCTCTGGTGGAACCCACGCGTTTAGAGGAATTGCAGCTTCGCAACGCTTGGCGGAGAAAAAGCCACCAACTAGGACATTAAAGCCGAAGTTGCGTTGAAGTGTCTGTTGCTCTCCATGATTTTCCTCGCTCCGTTTTTCCCCCTGTTCTCGAAAAGCTGGAACAAAAGCCAGGTCATTGATTTCCGCGTGAACTGAATTATCCCGTCCACCTGTAATTGCAATGTTAAACTTCCGTGGTAAGTTAGAGAACTCACAATTGCCTTCTCCTTGGTTGGTGACCATGTCTTGAACTTGTTGCACCAACTGTGTAGTGTCAAACAGTTCATCCGCATCCAACCCTGCAAGGGGGTCACCTGTAATATTGCGGACATTATCCATTCCTGACTGCACCGTAGTTAAACCAACTGCATGAAATCGATTGAAGATATCTGGTAAGTCTTCAATTCGAATACCCCGTAATTGAAGATTTTGTCTGGTGGTAATGTCAGCATTGCTATCATCACCGTAGCGTTCCAGAACTTCAGCCAATACACGCATTTGATTGCTCGTGAGAATACCATTAGGTATCCGCATTCGCATCATAAATTTACCTGGAGTGACTGGGCGAAAAAACACACCCATCCACTTGAGTCGATGGTCGCGATCAATTTCGTCCATATTCTCCCAGCCTAAATTGGCAAAGTTCTCAATCTCTGCCTTGATAGCAAGTCCATCTTTTTCTGCCTTGAACTTCTCAAATTTATTGAGGCTGGCTGTGGTGGTAGTTGTTTTGTCTGTCATGAGTTGTCTCTCATTGCAAAATACTTCTACTCATCTCTTCTTGGTCTTGTTTGAAGTTATGAGTCCTAGAGGTTTACAAGGTATTTGTGGCTTTCACAATTCGTTGCTTGGCTGACATCTTGCATAAAAAAAGATACAAAATACTTTGCACAACGATTGCTTCTATTTCGTCACTTTTTAAATCTCTTACGGATGCTTTTTTGTAACTACTGATATTTCCCTAAGTTAGAGTTACATAGTTTTAAAAAACGTATCATTCGTTACGAAAATTAATTAATTATGCATAAAACGTATCGCAATCATGCCTTTTATACATAAAGCAAAAGACCTGATTTACTTTCAATGGTATTCATTGGAACGAAAAAGCCTTGAAAATGCGACACTAAGGTTAGATTTAAAACCTTTTTTCAGTAGTTATGAACCGTCGTGATTTTATGACTTTCGTTGGTGTGGGTTGGGTAGCTAGTTCCTTACCTGTAACAATTGCAGCTTGTGCATCTCAGAAAAATTCTCATGGTTGGTACACAGTAGGCACAGTAGGGGACTTAGATCAAACTGGTCAATTGCTTGTGACCAACTCACCTGTTGGTCCAGTTTTAGTGATCGGCACATCTAAAACCAATGTGGTTGCGGTTAATCCTACCTGTACTCACAAAGGTTGTACTGTGGAATGGAAAGGTGATGGCAAAAAATTGCAATGTCCCTGTCATGGTTCAGAATTTGAGTCTGATGGTAAGGTGCTAAAAGGTCCAGCCAAAAAACCTCTACAGACTTATGCCGCCAAAATTGATGGGAACTCTGTTGTTGTCTCCGTAAGCTAAAGACAGATGGTTTGTGAATGTATTCGGAGTATTTAGATGAAAGCAGTCCTAATGACAGAGGCTGGTAGTCCTGAAGTGTTGCAGGTGCGGGATGTCCAAAACCCTGGTGTTCCTCTAGGAGAAACTGAACTTTTGATACGCTTAGAAGCCGCTGGAGTTAATCCCATTGATACTAAACTCCGACAGCGAGGCACTTTTTATCCTGATCAAATGCCTGCGATTTTAGGATGTGATGGTGCAGGTGTTGTTGAGGCGATCGGTGCAGGTGTTCAACGATTCCGAATAAATGACGAAGTCTATTTCTGTCAAGGTGGTTTAGGCACAAATCAAGGTAATTATACTGAATATATTGTAGTTGATGAGCGATTTGTCGCTCGTAAACCTTCTTCTGTTTCCTTTGTAGAAGCAGCAGCAGCCCCTTTAGTGTTAATCACTGCTTGGGAAGCTTTATATGAACGGGGACGCTTGGAACCTGGGGAACGAGTTTTAATTCATGGTGGTGCTGGTGGTGTTGGTCATGTCGCTATTCAACTAGCAAAACTCAAAGGTGCATCTGTCTGCACAACGGTGAGTTCTCAAGAAAAAGCCAATTTCGTCAAACAACTGGGTGCAGATCATGTGATTTTTTATAATCAAACTGACTTTGTACAAGCGACGTTGGATTGGACTGGAGGTGAAGGTGTAGACTTGGCGTTTGATACCGTAGGCGGAGCAACTTTTCAGCAAACGTTCCCCTCTGTAAGGATCTATGGAGACATAGTAACGATTTTAGAACCAGACGCTAAGACAGTTTGGAAAATAGCAAGGCAACGCAATCTCCGTATTGGCTTGGAATTAATGCTGACTCCATTGCTGCAAGGAATGGTAGAAGCACAACAGCACCACACAGAAATTTTAGAACAGTGTGCAAAGTGGATTGATGCAGGCAAACTGAAAATCCACGTTGGCAAGACGTTTCCACTAGAACAAGCAGCTCAAGCTCACCAATTGCAGGAAACAGGATCTATGACAGGTAAAATTGTTTTGTTGGTGGGAGTAGGGGAGTAGGGAGCAGGGGAGACAAGGAGGACAAGGAGGACAAGGAGGACAAGGAGGACAAGGAGGACAAGGAGGACAAGGAGGACAAGGAAGATAAGGGGACAATGTTGAAAACTAACTCCTACCTCCTAACTCCCTACTACATCTAGTAAGGAGCAGATAAGGATAATCGGCTGTAGGATGGAGGATTACTTACCGAAAGTCTTTACTTGTCTACTAAGCGGGCAGCGAGAATCGAACTCGCATCAATAGCTTGGAAGGCTATGGTTTTACCACTAAACTATGCCCGCGGCTGTTTAACTATAATACCATAACATCCTTTTACTTAAAAGCCAAGTATCCAATAAAAACTTAAAAATTAGGGAGACTTTGGGCGGATTGTGATCTTTACTACTAAATTGCTTAAGGGTGGTTTGTCACCATTGCTGCTAGTTGCAGGGATAAATTTTTGACCTTGAAAAACTTTCTGGGTATATTCTCGGTATTGAGTTCTTTTTGGTTCTGGTATTGTAGGCTCGATGACTATATCTAATAATTTGCCCTCGCGATCAATGATGAGCGAGGCTTGAAACTCTACAGGCTGATTGCTGAGGACACCATCAAGTGATGGTAGGTTCAAATCTTTTTCTCTGCTGATTCCGATAGGTTTAGCTAGGTTTTCTGGTCGATCCTTTTGCACGCCATTGGCTTCTATATTCCAAGTTGCTACCAGTCCGGGTGGAGAGGGTTGAGTCGCTACTTTGGTTGGCATCTGTGGCTTCTGGGTGCGTGGAGTTTCACCTAGCTGATTTTTTGGAGCCTCCCCTATTGCTTCGCCATTATTGACTGGTGGCAAAGACGGTGGTATCTCCTGTTGTTCAGGTGGGGGGGAAGAAAATTCTCTTGAGTTTATCGTGTTGTGTAATGGGAGTGTTGATGCTTGATCAGATTGTTCTGGAGCGATGCTTGGTGAGAATTTCGGTTGTGGATGGCTATTGCCAGGAGTATGTATTCGGTGAATATGAGTTGGCTTGATGTTGTGAGGAATATCTGGTGAGGGTATGGTGACTAGCTTTGGTGGAAGTGTAAGCTCTGTTGTGAATTTGAGCTTTGCTGGTGTCGTGAAATTTTTTTTAGGCAACTTTAGTTTGGTGGATTGAGATTTGCTGACTTGTTTATTATTTGCAAAAGCAATTGTGTTGCTATCTTCCAAAGCGGATTTTGGTGTGAATTTCTCTTGAGTGATACGCTTGGGTAAGTTAGCTGAAACAGACTTTTGGATTGTGGTTTGAGGATGTGGTGGTACTGGTTTTGCTTTTGATTGTGGTCTAGCTTTGACGCGTGTTTTTGGGGCGATTTCTATAAATTCAATAGGGACAGCACTTGAAGAGTGCTGATGAGGTAGGCTCAACCCAAATGATCGCACTAGCCAAAATAGCAATAAATGTAGAGTAACTGAACCTGTAATGATAACAATCCACAAACCTGGTGGATCGGTGTGTCGCCTCCATGTTTGCTCTGGAATTGGAGTTTTATCGGCAACCGATTGTGTCATATCTCTATGTAAATATATTAATTTCTATTGTTATATTAATAACTAATGATTATTTATGATTTATAACTTCCGACGTCACAGCAAAAGTGAGAACTGTTTCATCCACGCCTTTTAGCTCTAGTGGACTACGTTTAATAATTTCACCTTCTTGCAAATAATCAGCTACCGCAGCAGAAACTAAGATGGTATCTGGATGTGCTGCTTGTTGCAACCTAGCGGCAATATTGACACTAGGACCAATAGCTGTATAGTCGGATCGTTCAGAACCACCAAACATTCCCACAACTGCAGTACCTTGGTGAATGCCGCAGCGAAATTGTACACCAGTCCTATCATGAGAGTCGAAGATACCTTGCTCTTTCCAGTGTTGATTCAACTGATGGAGCGATCGCAACATTCCTCTTGCTGTACTAATCGCGCGGCGAACCTGTTCATTGGGAGTCAGTTCTTCGGGTGCTCCAAACAAAGCCAAAATACCGTCGCCCATAAATTTATCTACGGTGCCACCATTATCAAACACCACTCGTGTCATTTCTTCTAAATATTCATTTAACAACTCTGCCACCCGCCGTGACCTGAGAGTATTTGCCAACTGGGTAAAACCCACAATGTCACTAAACAAGACTGTAATTAAACGTGGTTCTGGTCGCAAATCTAGGACTAGATCTCCTGCTGCGGCTCTTTTAACTAAAGCAGGGGGCAAAAAGCGTTTAAGGACTGATTCTGTTAAATATGTATTG
>JAJPJF010000276.1 GCA_021324415.1 Nostocales cyanobacterium Centralia_MAG_434 | reverse complement strand
CCCGTTGCTTATAGTAAACAATGGTTTGTTCGCTTTTGGATTGCAAGTGTTGATCATTTGCAAATTGAAAATGCAGGTGATGGTTGGGTCCGACGTGCCTATCCCATCCCTGTGCGCAGCAGAAGTGTTGCCCCTGACCCCGACCTTCGTCAAAAGCTTGAAGCTGTTAAAGCTGATGTCATCAGTTGGGCTTTAGCAATGCCCCGCGAGGAGCGCGATCTCATTCTGTTATCACCCCCACAGGAGGAACGAGCAGTTAACGCGATGCTGGATGCGGCCCTGTATGGGGATTCTACAAAATCCTTTGTTGATTTGTGCTTACGGCCTAGTAGAGAACCAGGCAACATACCACATCACCTGTTACATACATGGTACGTTTCTTATTGCAAAGAACATGGCTATACTCCATTGGGAATGTCCAAATTCATTAGCCATCTCAAAACCATATTGCCCAAGCACTTTGTTGATCGCCAATGGACGCCAATGGTCAATGGCCAACGCGAGAGAATTCCCGCCCACTGGGAGTACCTTGTTCCTGTGCCTGGTGTATTTGTTAGTTGGGCTTCAGGTTTTCACAATAGTGGCGAAAACCCTTCGGCTCCTCAGCAACAGAATTGGTCTTGCATTAAGTCTCTATGTATTGAAGGTGGGCTGGAAGATTTCGACGATTTTTGGCAGTGTACCTTAAGTCCACAGCCAGACGTGGGAGCAGAGCAACCGCAGGAGGAGGAAAGACCAAGGGATGGAGAGAAAGTGCAGACATCCCCTTCTACTGAAATGGGGATAAATAATGAAATTCCCTTTCAGCAAGAAAGTCAAAATGTTCACCCATCCATATCATCGACTGCTTCTGTTCCTGCCCCTTCCCCGATGCCCTCTGGCCCTGACTCTGAACTACCTGCCACTCCACCGCTAATACATGACCAAACAACAACTACTTTCTGTGTAGGTGATGTCGTTATTCCTCAAAGCGGAAAATTTAAAGATAAAGAGTGTATTGTTTCTACAATTGATAGCAGTGGGATTTGGATACGCCTCAATACTCGTGGCTTTGCCCCTCCTTCTGGTCCATACATGTCCTCCCAACTCATGCCTACCCAAAAAAATAACGGTTTGATTTCCACAGCCAAAACACAGGATATTGAAAACTCTGATGAGATAAAAATTCATGAGATTTGGGATCTCAATTTTGTGGACGAAGATCTTTGAAAATCTTTAATGTACAAGCTGTAAAGGGTGCAAGGGGTTAGACTCAGTATTTGGTATTTAATCACCAAACCAAAGACTATAGAAGTCTCCCTAACCTCTCCCAAATTCCCAATACTCAGTAGCCATCACTCCAGCAGGATTTCTCCCGCTGCAAACTTTTGGGACCAGTAGGGAACTTCTCGCCGCGACCCGTTCAATTGAATTTCTGGTTAGGCACTTGCCATGAAATAAAAACAAGCGCCTGATTAGGGGTCATCGTGCCGAAACGGGAAAATAGTACGCTAAGAAATTTAGATAATCGCCCAAACTATTGCCCAGACTGAATTACAGCTTCTTAAATTTGATATTTTTAAGTTTTTAGGCTTAAAGCTCTGAAGTGGCATTGATCATTGCCAAAAATAACCATTTATGGACAAGTTTTTGACCTGGGGTAGTCTGAAAAGTTGATTCTACCGTACCCAATTTCACAGCATCCAAGCATCGTTTATGGGCAAGTTGGTTTTGGAGCCTAATTTAGATCCATCATCGAAAATTTTCAGGAGCCGGAGGTCATAACCCAGTTACACTAACGATTTGGCGGTAAGGGCATATTCCTTAACGTACAGTTTTCCCTTTTTGGCACGATGACCCCGATTACAACAAATATCTTTCTGCGAGTAGCAAACTAACAAACATTGGCGCTCGTTTTTATTTTTAAGGATCTCCCTAAGGGAGATCCAAAAAATAAAATGTCCAGCCTTTGTTGGTTGATCTGTGAGAGAGCCGATGCCGAGAAAAAGGGCAGCCTTATTACATAACTAATTAGTCAGAACACCAACTGATCAACCACAGAAGGCTGCCCTTTTTCAAGTGGCAAAATTCCAGAGCGCAGTAGGTTATTCGTGGTAATAAGGCGCTTTCATTTTATTACTGGTAAGTGCCTTAGCAACGCACCAGATTTGTCTTGAATTTTTCTGCGGTATTGCGGATAAACAGCAAACCAAAAAGTTTTTTAGAAGCCTTGCCGTACAGACATTTCACCTGAATAGAGGCATTCCACTCAGCTGCTACCACCACCAACCTTAAGGCGAGGCTGTTGCCGTCAGCTAGGCTCGGGCTGCTTGAATTATTCTCACAGCCCCTAATCTACTTTTCTGGTGACTTCACTGACCATGCAAGATATTTAGTGAACATAACTAGGTATCACCAGTGGTAGTAATAATTACTACTTGTTCTCTAACGTCTCTGAATTCTTCCTTCTGTGTGCAAATTTCTCTAAAAACGCTGTAATTAAGATATAGCAACGTGTCCGACTGTTTCAATATGTTTTTTGCTTTTCTGGGGCTTTGGACAAGCTGAAATCCTTATATGATAAGGGTGTCCACTCTGTCCATTTGTCCAGATTAGAGTTCTACATTGGAAAAAAAGACTCACTAAAGAACCTTTTTTTTGTTAAAAAGAAAACCATAAAAGTAGTTATTATTGAGTAAAATCAAGGTAATTTTCTTTATCCAAACTTGGTAAGACCAAGGTGGACAAATTGGACAGTCGCTCTGGAAGCTGATTTCAGCTTGTCCGTTTCCATTATTCTCCTAAATCCGTGTTTTTGTGTTTTTCTAGAGCGATTAGCGAGAGCCAGTGCCCTTTAGGCGACCCTTGCGTTCGCGCAGCGTCCCGGAGGGAGCTAGCCCAGCAGATCTCGTTGATTGGCCCAAAGGGCCAGTGCAATTATGCAATCGCGCTATAGGATATGGGACTAGAATAATAAAGCAACAATTTAATTCAATAATGCAACAAAGTAACAAAGCAACATGTATAGATGAGAGGGTAAGAAACGGTTAGGGGGAGAGAGCAGGAGTAGGCGATTGTGCTATGGGGTGAAGGAATAAGATAAAGCGATAGAGTAATAATCAAATAATGCAACAAAGCAACAATAGAATAATTAAACATAAAGGAAATAGAAGACAAGCTGGGACAGGGAAGCCTCTCATGAGGTAAGTAACAGGTATAAGCAAGAAATACAGATAAATAGAAAAAGCTAGTACTACGCCACGCAAATTTTGACAGGTGAAACTGATGCCGGAACACACAAAGAAGGGGACGTGAAAAATGATTGTACCTATCATAATCTCTGTGGTGGACTACTAGTATTGTTCGAGGCTAAGGAGCGTCAGAAGAAGGTATAAGGCTATAAGGCTATGGGTAAGGGGAAGTGAAGTACAGGAGTAAGAGAAGTATACATATACAAGAGGGTAAGGAAAAGTAGTGTCGAGTCACACGATAGATGAGCTATTGTGCGATTTTGGTGATCCAAGGTAGAGGAGAAGGCACAAGAGGTGGGCAGAAGATCTGAGCATCCAAGGGGCGCGATTAACGTTCCCCCACAATATAAAACAAGCACGTGCACCCACATTGATTAGGTGGTTCTGGTGCTTGTCAACTCAACAGACTAGAACACACAAACTGTTGCTCCAACAATGCCTATAAGGCACTTGCCATGAAATAAAACAAGCGCCTTATGACAACAAATATCTTTCTGCGAGTAGCGAACTAACAAACATTGGCGCTTGTTTTTATTTTTAAGGATCTCCCTAAGCGTGGCAAATGACCCAGTAGTAGGGAAAACTTATGCAGAGACTTTCAACTCTCCTCTACCAACTTTTTCTAGAAATTCAGAAACCGAACTACAGCCGACCTGTTGAATGATGGGTTGTAGCCCAAGCCATCCAGT
>JAJPJF010000432.1 GCA_021324415.1 Nostocales cyanobacterium Centralia_MAG_434 | reverse complement strand
TACCAACCCTTGTACCAGTACCACTGCCTGTACCATTACCCGTACCAACCCTTGTACCAGTACCACTGCCTGTACCATTACCCGTACCAACCCTTGTACCAGTACCATTGCCTGTACCATTGCCCGTACCAACCCTTGTACCAGTACCACTGCCTGTACCAACTCTTGTACCTGAACTTACTGCAAAGGTGGAGCGATCGCCGCCATCAATTCTACCTGAGTCTGCACTATTTCCTGCATTTCCCTTGCTGGCTCTGAAATCTCTTAACCCCCTCAACTGCTGTGTTAATTTTTCACTACCTTGTTCTTTAGTCTCTTGCGGCTGAGGTGAAGAGGAATTAGCACCCAAGTTAGACTGAGGCGTTGGCTCTGGTTTTGAACTACGTGCAGGCTTAATAGGGGTTGACTCTAGTTTGGTAGCAACTACATGTGGCAACGTTTTCACAGGTTTTGTTGAAGATTCAAATATTTGCGCCTTCGACTCCGTTTCAACTGGTTTCAGTTGTCTAGCAGGCTGTAGCTTCTCAGTTGCTTCGGTAGTTCGAGTTGAACGCACTCGTTCTGGTGAGGTTTTTAAGTCATCAGAAAGTTTTTGTACTGGCACAGTAGCCAATTGAGGCTGTTTTTGTGCAATAACTCTTGAAGGGGATGGAGCTTGAGCGCTTGCGACAGTCGGTGGTTGAGATGGGGGTAAAACATCAGTTGCCCCTTTCCCACCTCCACTGAGAGCGATCGTTCCTGAACCTCTTGCTGAACTAGTGTGGATATTGCCACCACCAACAGAACCTAGTTCTGATTCTTTTTTCGTCTCTTCTTTTTTCTCTAAAGGTGGTTTTGGCTCTGATGGTGTCGTCGAATCAACTATCACTATATCTATCGGTTCAAGTTCCCGATTCGGCACTTTCGTCAAAATATTGCCTCTCCATAAGGACAGTACGACGAGTAGGGCGATATGCAACCCTAGCGAACCAATCAGACTGTAAGCCAAAAAAAACCTGAGAGCCTTGGCTTCTTTGGAACGCTGCTCAACAGCAATACCGGAAAAGCTCATAGCTTATTGCTACCTCTTCTCAAAAATTTTTTCTAATTAGGATGCACAAAGACAAATATCAAGATTTTGTTGCGGTACAAGGTACGAAAAACTCCTTCAAAGCTGTTAATATCAACGTTTTTCGGAAAAAATTGATTTTTGCTCATGTCATTGGTGTTAATTACACAACAATATAATACTTAAGCATTCTCCATCTGTCATGCTAAGCCAAACGATATGAAGCGAAGCATTTGGTGAGATTCTACGCGATTGGTTCGTTCAGAATGACAGCATTGCGTCGAAATTTCATAATTTTTATAATCTTAGCATTAAAATGATTATCGTTTTCTTTTAAAAAGAATTATCGTTATTTTTAAAATTTTATTGAAAGGGAATATCAGCTTAACTGGTTCTGGTAGTCTGATTGTGTGCTGTTGATTCATAACAAAGCTCTACATGGTAATTAAAAATCTATTTACCGCAGGCGGTGTAGTGATGTGGCCCCTATTAGGGTTTTCGGTGTTGGCGACGGCCCTCATTATTGAGCGTGTTGTATTTTGGGTCAGAATCAATCGCCGTCAAAGCCGCGTGGTGCGAGAGGTGTTGAATCTCTACCGTCTCAATAATGTCGTTGGTGTAATGGATAAACTCCGGCAAAATACTGATTTGCCACTCGTGCGCATTTTTCTTGCTGCTTTAGAACTAGAGGAACCAACTCCAGAAGAATTTCGTTTGGCATTGGAAAGCGAAGCACAAGCTGAAATCCCTTTACTCAAGCGCTTTCAAAATATTTTTGAGACGATCATTGGTCTTGCACCACTATTAGGGCTTCTTGGCACTGTGTTGGGATTGATTGCCTCCTTTGCCTCCTTAAATATCGGTGATGTGGGAGGTACGAGAACAACAAATGTCACAGGTGGGATTAGCGAAGCACTAACTGCTACTGCTTCAGGATTAGTCGTTGCTATCTTTACACTTTTATTTGCCAACACTTTCCGGGGATTGTACCAGCGGCAAATCGCATGGATTCAGGAGTATGGCGGACAGCTAGAGTTACTTTATCGCCGTCGCTATGAACGAGGAGGAGAAAAGTCTTATGCGGCTACAAGACAAACCTGAATCTCCACTTGAGGGAGATCAACATTACAAATCACTAGTTTATGAACTATAAACTGATTAAAGTACTTAGAGTATGGGGCCTAGGTTTCCTGGTGCTTACTGCTTTAGTTGGAGGGTTAGCTACATATACTGTTTGTCGCTCGTGGCCACAGGAGAATGGCATCATAAAAATACCTGGCTTGAAAGATAAGGTAGAAGTCTTTCGGGATCAATCGGGTGTGCCAAATATATATGCCTCTAATCGGCACGACCTGTTCATGGTTCAAGGCTATATCCATGCTCAGGATCGCTTCTGGCAAATGGATTATTGGCGGCATATAGGCTCAGGTCGCCTAGCTGAAATGTTTGGCAACTCGCAGGTAAATACAGATAAATTTTTGCAGACCTTAGGGTGGGTACATGTTGCTCAACAAGAGTTATCACAAAGTGACCCTAGCACAATTTCTGTGCTGCAGGCCTATGCAGATGGTGTTAATGCCTATCTTGGCGAACACCATGATAGCGCTTTAAGTTTGGAATACGCAGCGCTGAAACTGCTCAATCCCAACTACAAACCTGAACCCTGGCAACCCTTACACACCCTAACGTGGATCAAAGTGATGGCATGGGATTTGGATACCAAACTTGAAACTGAGATTCAACGCACCATTTTGCTCAAAACTCTCACGCCTAGCCAAGTCGATGAACTCTTTCCGCCGTACCCGAAAGATCAACCAGTAACGGTTCCCAAACCAAGCACTATCATCAAATCCAATTCTAAATCGCTAGTTAGTCAAGCCTCAGTACCCGCAATTGTCACGACCTTGCAATCAATAACTGAACAACTTGCCACTTTAGATACCTCCTTCGGACGGTCTTTTGATGGTATTGGCTCAAATGGCTGGGTTATCTCAGGGCAGCGCACTACTACAGGCAAGCCAATTCTAGCGAATGATGCTCACCTCGGCATTCAAATGCCCTCAATTTGGTATGAAGTCGGTCTGCACTGCACCTCTAAAAGTATGGATTGTCCCTACAAAGTGAATGGTTTTTCCTTTGCAGGTATGCCAGGAGTTATTATCGGTCATAATGATCGTATCGCTTGGGGCTTTACCAATGTTGATCCAAATGTAACGGACTTATATATTGAGAAAATCAATCCTGAGAATCCTAACCAGTATGAAGTCAACGGTAAATGGGTTGACATGCAACTTATTAAGGAGAGTATCCAGGTCGCTGCAGGTGAACCCGTTCCTCTGACAGTGCGTTATACCCGTCATGGTCCCATCATTTCAGACTCTTATCAAAGACTGAAAAACTTTAGTGAAAAGGCTGGGATAACTCTACCCGAAGATTATGCTATTGCCCTACACTGGACGGCACTGGAAACTGCCAATACCTTACGGGCTATTTTAAAGATGAACCAAGCCGAGAACTGGCAAGAGTTCCGTACTGCCACTGTAGACTTTGACGTCCCGTCGCAGAATTTAATTTATGCAGACGTGAACGGCAACATAGGGTATCAGATGACCGGCAGAGTGCCAATTCGAGCCAAAGGCGATGGGCGCTATCCTGTTCCTGGCTGGACTAACGATTACGAATGGAAAGGATATATTCCTCATGAACAACTTCCCTTTACCTTTAATCCCCCTGCAGATTATATTGTAACAGCTAATAACGCCGTAGTTGGTGCGAATTACCCATACCTAATTTCAACTAATTGGGATTACGGTTACCGTGCTAAACGGATTGTCGAGATGATTGAGGAGCAAAAAGCTCCGATTTCCCAGACCTATGTTCAGCAAATGCAGGGAGATAATAAAAACTTAAATGCTGTGACTCTAGTGCCAATTCTGCTACAAATCTCTCTGAATGACACCCGCTTAGAGCATGCTCGCAGTATTTTACTAACTTGGAACTTTCAGCAAAGCATGGACTTGGCTGCCCCTGCTCTGTTTGAAACCTTTTGGAAGCACCTGTTGACTGACACGTTCTCTGACAAACTGCCTAAAGATTACTGGCCCAAAGGTGGCTCTCGCTGGTTTGAGGTAATAAGCCACTTGGTGCATCAACCTAATAGCCCTTGGTGGGACAATAAGAAAACGTCTAATCATCAAAATCGCGATCAGTTGTTCCGAAAAGCCTTTGCCGAGGCGGTAGATGAGTTGGAGGGAACTCTAGGCAAAGACCCG
>JAJPJF010000233.1 GCA_021324415.1 Nostocales cyanobacterium Centralia_MAG_434 | reverse complement strand
CTGGTGAGACTCCATACAGTCTCAAATCTCAACCTGCTAGTTGTATGAGACAATAAGTGTAAGTAGGTTGTTGAAAACAAACAATTATTTATTAAGGCCGGGCATAGAGCATAGAAAGTTAGGAGGAGCCAGTGCGTTGGGGAGCCAGCGCGGTCTTGGGGAGCCAGTGCGGTCTTGGGGTCTCCCCAAGTGGAGCAACTGGCGTGGTTCCCCCCATGAGCGACTGGTGTCCGGCTCTGCCGACAGTCCCGCAACTGGCGTTTAGGAGTGGGAAAGACTCTATACCTATGCCCTATGCCCCATACCCTATGCCCCATACCCCAACCATAGTAAATTTTCCTTGAAGATTAAATACAAAATCAGACCTAATCTGTGGCACAAATGTATACTGTATGTAACTAGCACAAGATTTGCATAATTTTGTTAACCGTCCACAGGAAGGATGTACTTCCTTGCTTATGGACACAGAAGGGTCACCCACTCTAGCTTTTTATGAAGACTCCTGTGAAAAATCTACTTTGGACAAAACCCGTGACTGCAATTTTGGGATTGTCTTTCCTCATCCCTTTTGCTGCAGCTGAAGCTCACATCGCATTTAAAGCACCAGTTGGTTTAGGAGTACCTGGTAGGCGTATAGCAGGTGGTTCAAGATCAATGGAGAACAAGGAGCATCAGTGTGTATCCAACAATGCACACGTAGTGGCTCTGGTTCCCCAGTCTAATATAGTGTTGACAACAGCGAAAAACCCCGTTCTATTTTTCTATGTTCCGCAAACTTCTGCACCACAATTAGAACTAGTCGTGCAAGACAAGGAAAATAGTCAAAACTTCGTCAAGCAAACCTACAAGCCTAGTGGGCAAGCTGGAGTTGTTAAAATTCCCGTAACTACGACTTCTCTGGAGGCTGGCAAGGAGTATCGTTGGTTTTTCTCAGTAGTTTGTAACCCAAAAGAACGTTCTAAGGATCAAGAAGTTGAAGGTTCAATAAAACGTATTAACCCTGACTCTCAACTACTAACAAAATTGAATAGCGCAACTCCAAACGAACGTGTCAAGATCTATGCAGACGCTGGCTATTGGGGAGACACTACTGCTAATTTAGCCCAGCTCATTTCTGACCATCCCAATGATCAGAACCTAAAAAATGATTGGAAAGAATTACTCTCAGCACAAGGTGTCAATTTAGATCAAGTAACTGGTGGAGTAGTGAATGAAGCACTAGTTCCACAGTAAGGGGCATTACAGCCTAGTTCCTAATAATTCCTGTTGATTTGTAATTTGAAAACACTGGTGCTAAGAGTTATTTGTCAAAGCTATATATTTTCTGTGTTTGCAACTGGTCGCAACAGATGGATGAAGGCAAAGTCCCAACAGGAAATGCTTGCCGATCCAGTTGCACTTGCAAATTACTTAGGGGATCAACACCTGGAGAAATCAAAAATTCTAGCTTTTGAAGGTAAGGTAAATCAACAAGCTTATCTAGAATTTGGTTGATTGCTTGTACGTAAGGATGACTACGGTGCTGGTACCAATCCTCTGAAGCTAAGTGTGGTTGATCAAAGCCGAGATGTACAATTAAAGACGCTTCGTCAAATAAGGCGAGCGCTAAAGGACGAGCTTCCTCTTGTAACAACAGATGGTTTGCTTTTGCTAAATTCCGCAGTTTCTCTAAGCGTTCATAGCGTTCTGTCATGGCTTCTGGATCATCACGCCATTGGAGCGCTACTGTGACTAGATAAGTCTGCAACAGCATATGACCCAGCTTATTTGCCTTTGTAGTCAGGTAATAGGAATTATAATTATTAGCTTCGATTAAAAGCGGGACACGATCAACAACTTCTAACCCATATCCCTTCAAACCAGCAATTTTACGAGGGTTATTCGTAATTAGACGAATCTTATGAACACCCAGATCCATGAGCATCTGCGCTCCCATTCCATAGTCTCGCAGATCTGCTGGAAATCCTAATCGTTCATTTGCTTCTACAGTATCTAAACCCAGATCCTGTAATGAGTAGGCTTTTAACTTATTAATTAATCCAATACCTCGCCCTTCTTGCCGCAGGTAAACCACAACACCCTGACCTGCATTCTCAATCATCTTCAGAGCGGCTTGAAGCTGCATACGACAGTCACAGCGTAAAGAACCTAACGCATCACCAGTTAGACATTCAGAGTGCATCCGTACCATTACTGGCTGATCATCGAACTGGGTAGGGTCTCCCTTAACAATTGCAACATGCTCTGTATTGTCTAGCGTATGGCGATAAGCGTAGATTTGAAAATTACCGAACTGGGTAGGCAAGTCAGCAACCGTTTCACGCATAATGAGGCGATCATGCTGGAGACGATAACTAATGAGATCTGCAATACTTATAATTTTTAAATTGTGAGCTATAGCATATTCAATTAATTGCGGTAACCGTGCCATTGAACCATCAGGGTTTTGAATTTCACAAATGACCCCGGCTGGATATAGTCCGGCTAGTCGAGCCAAATCAACGGCAGCTTCTGTATGTCCTGCTCGTTTGAGCACCCCACCTTGCCTAGCTCGTATTGGGAAAATATGACCGGGACGGCGTAAATCCTCAGGCTTTGTTGCTGGATTGATAGCAACTTGGATAGTACGGGCACGATCTTCAGCGGAGATTCCTGTAGTCACACCTAATTGGGGAGAAGCGTCAATACTGACAGTGAAAGCAGTTTGGTTAGTATCTGTAATGTTACTTACCATTAATGGCAAGTTAAGTTCATCCAAACGATCGCCCATCATTGCTAGACAGATAAGCCCTCGTGCTTCCACCGCCATAAAATTGATCGTGTCTGGGGTAGCAAATTGGGCAGCACAAATCAAGTCACCTTCATTCTCTCTATTTTCATCATCTACCACCACGATAATTCGACCAGATTTCAAATCTGCTAAAGCAGCCTGTATCGAATCAAATTCAAAAGACTGGGTTGAGGAGGACAACGGCATGGGTGTTTTTTCTACACTGCTAATTTCGGACGCAGAGGCTTCATCAACACGTGATTGACGCGAAGTGAGCGAATTGTCTCCTACTTGAGGAGTAACCTCAGTGTTCTGGGCAGGAGATTCAAAAGGAGTGGCATGTGACTGCCGTGTAGTCTTAGGCTGCGACACAGATCAAATTCCCGCTAGCAAATGTAATTTTTGTTTACAAATTCATTCTAAATAATTGTAGCTCTTCCAGACACAGAATGAGATAAGCACGATGATGTAGCAAAAATATTTGCTGCTAATATTGGGTTTTAGTTATTGATATACAGCAATAAATCGTTAGCAGTGGGTAGTTAGCCGTTAGCCGTTGTGCTAATAGCTGATAGCACAAGATGCGGCGGAATAAAGAACAGTTGCTTGTAGCGGTAAAAACCGACTGTCGGCATTGTATATGACTTTGCGAGGACGGGCACACAGACAAGTCTCCTCTTGGAAAGGAGTTTCCTGTAAGGTAGCTGATAGCTAACAACGAATTAACTAAAAAATGGATAAGGATTTTATACTATGAGCAATTTTAGACGCATACCCGTTGGGATTATTGGTGCGTCAGGCTATGGCGGGGTACAGTTAGTAAGACTCATAATGGATCATCCAAATATTGAACTTGTGTATTTAGGTGGAGAAAGTAGTATAGGAAAACAGTTTGCAGAACTCTATCCACATCTAACCCATATAGTCACCCAGCAGATTAAGGCAGTAGAGCCAGAAATTATTGCAGAGAATTGTGAAGTTATCTTCCTATCCTTACCTAATGGTTTAGCGTGCCAGATAGCACCATATCTTTTAGAAAAGGGGCGTAAGGTATTAGATCTCAGTGCTGATTATCGATTCAAAAATTTGACAACATATACAAGTTGGTATGGCAAGACAAGGAGCGATCACGCCACAGCCGCTCTGTCAGTGTATGGCTTACCAGAATTGTATCGCGATCGCATTGCTGAAGCACAGCTCATTGGCTGTCCTGGTTGTTATCCCACCGCTAGCCTCCTGGCACTTTCACCACTTCTTAAGCAAGGATTAATAGTCCCAGAAACTGCTATTATCGATGCTAAGTCAGGCACTTCTGGCTGTGGACGTGAAGCACAGACTAACTTGCTACTAGCTGAAGCAGATAACTCCCTAGGAGCCTACAGCGTTGTGCGTCATCGCCATACACCTGAAATTGAGCAGATTTGTAGTGACCTAGCAGGACACGAAGTTACCATACAATTTACACCACATCTCGTACCAATGGTGCGCGGCATTTTGGCAACCGTATACGCAACACTACGCGATCCCGGTTTAGTACGAGATGACTTAATCACCATTTATAGAGCATTTTATCGTAATTCCCCTTGGATCAAAGTTTGCGAACCCGGCATTTACCCTCAAACAAAATGGGCTTGCAGTAGCAATCTTTGTTACATTGGTATAGATGTTGACATACGTATTGGCCGTGTCATCGTTATGGCAGCAATAGACAATCTCATTAAAGGAGAAGCTGGTCAAGCTATTCAGTGTCTAAATATTATGATGGGTTGGGATGAAACACTAGGATTACCAAAGTTGGGGTTTTACCCGTAAATGGGGAGTGGGGAAATAGGGCATGGGGCATAGGGCATGGGGCATAGGGCATAGAATTTCCCCTTGTCCCCCTTCCCTTGTCCCCCTTGTCTCCCTTGTCTCCCTTGCCCCCCTTGTCCCCTCCTAATTCCTCACTCCTAACTCCTAACTTTACTTCGGCCCTAGTCCTACCCGACCAGCATAAATGGCGCGATCGCCAAGTTCATCCTCAATTCTTAGTAGGCGGTTGTATTTTGCTACCCGTTCGCTGCGGCACAGGGAACCGGTTTTGATTTGACCAGCGCGAGTTGCTACTGAGAGATCAGCAATGGTTGTGTCTTCTGTTTCTCCAGAACGATGGCTAATCACTGATCGTAAACCGTTACGAGTTGCCAAGTCTATTGTTTCCAAAGTTTCTGTAAGCGAACCAATTTGATTGAGTTTGATCAAAATGGCATTAGCAGCTTTTAGCTGGATACCTTTTTGTAGGCGAGTAGGATTAGTTACAAATAAGTCATCTCCTACCAACTGTACGCGAGAACCCAACTGCTGAGTCAGCAATTGCCAATTCTGCCAATCTTCTTCGTGCAAGCCGTCTTCAATGGAGACAATCGGATATTGATCAACAAGTTGTGTGAGGTAGTCTACAAACTCACTTGGCGAATGGGGTTGACCATCGTAAACATATTGTCCATCCTTGTAGAACTCACTAGCTGCCACATCTAAAGCCAAAGCAACTTCTTCTCCAGGCTTATACCCAGCTTTCTCAATTGCTGCAATCAGCAGTTCCAAAGCCACCTGATTAGATTCTAAGTTAGGTGCAAAACCACCTTCATCTCCAACACCGGTCAGTAAACCCTTCTCGTCTAACACTTGACTGAGGGTTGCAAACACTTCTGCACCCCAGCGCAATGCTTCACGAAAAGATGGTGCTCCGATAGGAACAACCATAAACTCTTGAAAATCAACATTGTTGGCTGCATGCGCACCACCGTTAATCACGTTCATTAACGGTACTGGTAATAAATTTGCTAACGGCCCACCTAAATATCGGTATAAGGGAATTGCCAATGACTCAGCACCGGCCTTTGCGGCTGCTAAGGAAACGGCTAAAATCGCATTAGCACCAAGATGGGATTTATTCGCAGAACCATCTAAGGCAATCATTGTGCGGTCTAGCAGTTCCTGATTAAGGGCGTCTAGCTGCAGTAAATTTGGGGCTAGCACCTCTCGGACATTTTGCACAGCCTTGAGTACACCTTTACCCCCATAACGAGTCTTGTCCTTATCCCGTAGTTCGTGTGCCTCAAAAGTTCCTGTAGACGCACCACTGGGAACCTGTGCTAGTCCTATAACACCATTTTGTAGATGTACTTCTGCTTCAATTGTGGGTCTACCGCGTGAGTCAAGAATTTCGCGAGCAACAATTGCTTCAATGGCAGTATCAATCATGTGTTTTGTCCTTTCTTCTGTGTTCTTTCTCATTTAACAATTAACTGTTCACTGTTAACTGTTCACTGTATAAGTGCCAGGGATAAACCCCATCGTTAGCATAGGTGTTTAGGGTTCTTTGTCGGCTCAGGTTAATGAAGATTTCCTTTCCTTGCGGCACTAAGTTCCCCTATTGCCACCGTAGACGTTACTAGGTTGGCGCGAACAGTTCATGCCTGACATTCAAAACGTCTGTGCTGTGGTCAAACTAGCAAATAGGGAGCACCACTAGTTCCTCACAATTTGTCTTTAGTCTGGTGGTAGATTCCTCACTACATTAAGAGAGAAAAGCCATGACACAACAGAAAACTAATCCCTACCTTCAACTATTTGAAATTCCCGCGGGTTATCTCAACATCATGGGTTATGTTGATGAATCAGAGGTGAATGGTCCTGGATGTCGTGCTGTGGTTTGGGTACAGGGATGTTTACGAGAGTGTCCGGGTTGCTTTAATCTCGAATCTTGGTCTTTCGAGATGAATCAGCTTATATCAATTGACAACCTTGTCGAGAGAATTCTCAGCCATCCTCGTAATCAAGGAGTCACATTTTCTGGTGGGGAACCATTTTGGCAAGCTCCTGCACTGGCTGCTGTTGCTAGTAAGGTAAAAGAAGCAGGACTAAATGTGATGTCTTTTACTGGGTTCACATTAGAACAATTGCAAGGTCCGTATGCTCCAGCTGGTTCGCAAGCCCTATTAGATAAGCTAGATATTTTAATAGACGGTCCCTATATCCAATCGCTAGCAATTAACTCACCCAATTCTCCCGTTTCTTCTAGTAATCAAAAAATTCATGTTTTTAATCCAGCGCTACAAGACCAAATTACCTGGGCTAGTGACCAAATCGAGATTCATATTTTCAAAGATGGTAGCCGTTTGATCACTGGTTATCGTGGAGGTTTGGAGTTGTCTGATTGATTAGGAGTGGTATTGTTTCACTGGGAGGGGGATGAGGGAAAGGGGACAAGGGGGACAAGGGAGACAAGGGAGACAAGGGAGACAAGGGAGACAAGGGAGACAAGGGAGACAAGGGAGACAAGGGAGACAAGGGAGACAAGGGAGACAAGGGAGACAAGGG
>JAJPJF010000208.1 GCA_021324415.1 Nostocales cyanobacterium Centralia_MAG_434 | reverse complement strand
CCAACTCATCCTCTGGATAAACCTTGCTTCTAATCGCTCCATGGGGGCAAACCATAACGCATTTACTGCATTGAATGCAGACATTTGAATCCCAAACAGGAATCTCTTGTGCGATATTGCGTTTTTCCCATTTTGTCGTGCCAGTGGGATAAGTCCCATCATTAGGTAAGGCACTAACTGGCAATTCATCTCCCTGCCATGTGATGATTTTGCCAAGAACTTCCCGTACAAACTTTGGAGCAGTTCTAGGAATAGGAGAGTCAAGATCATTTTGCTTCCATTCCCCACTTTCTACTTTCCATATCCTACTCCCCACCTCCTGCAAATTTTCCAATGTCCTGTCTACTGCTTGCAAGTTCTTCTGAACAACTTCTGCACCTTTCTTGCCATATGTCTTTTCAATAGCTTGTTTGATTTTGGCGATCGCTTTGTCCTGTGGTAAAACACCTGCTAACGCAAAGAAGCATACCTGCATCACTGTATTAATCCGTCCACCCATGCCACTTTCACGGGCAACTTTAGTAGCATTGATGGTATAGAATTTAAGCTGTTTATTAATAATTTGCTGCTGGACTCTTGGGGGAAGGTGATCCCAAACAGTGTCGGCATCATAGGGGCTGTTCAGTAGAAAAGTCGCCCCAGGAACGGCCGTTTTTAGGACATCTATGCGTTCTAAGAACACCCACTGATGGCAACCGATGAAGTTTGCTTGATTAATGAGGTAGGTTGAGCGGATAGGTTGTAAACCAAAGCGCAGATGGGAAACTGTTATAGAGCCAGATTTCTTGGAATCATAGACAAAGTAACCTTGGGCGTTGTTCTCGGTTTCCTCACCAATAATCTTGATTGAGTTTTTGTTGGCTCCAACTGTACCATCTGAGCCTAAACCGTAAAACATTGCTCGGATAACATTATCCGGCTCAGTAGAAAAGTTGGGGTCAAAAGCAAGGGATGTGTTACAGACGTCATCATTTATACCAATAGTAAAATGGTTTTTGGGCTTCGTTTGAGCAAGATTGTCAAAGATAGCCCGCACCATTGCCGGTGTAAATTCTTTTGAGGAAAGACCATAACGACCACCAACAACAATGGGGAGTGGGGAACTCGGGGCCCCCACGGAGTGGGGATTAGGGGTATGGTAAGTGGGACATGGGGTATAGTAGGGTGTTCTGTCCCCCTTGTCCCCCCTGTCCCCCTTGTCCCCTCTGCTCCTCTGCTCACGCCAGTTGCTAGAACCTCCGTCCCCTCCTCCCCACCCCTCATACAACGCACTCACCACATCCAGGTAAAGGGGTTCACCGATGCTACCGGGCTCTTTTGTCCGATCAAGGACGGCGATCGCTTTGGTTGTTATGGGCAAAACATTAACAAACCTTTTGACATCAAAGGGGCGGTATAGGCGCACTTTGACGACACCCACTTTCTCACCACAAGCATTTAGGTGATCTACCGTTTCATGTACCGTTTCGCAGCCTGAACCCATGAGCACAATCACCCGTTCAGCATCAGGATCGCCATGATATTCAAAGATTTGATAATGCCGTCCTACGAGTTCTCCAAATTGATCCATCACTTGCTGGACAATGTCTGGACAGGTGTTGTAGAAGGGGTTAACGCTTTCACGGGCTTGAAAGTAGACATCAGGATTTTGAGCTGTTCCCCGTAACACTGGGCTGTCTGGGGTAAGAGCACGGGCACGGTGGGCAAATATCAGTTCATCATGAATCAGTGAGCGGAGGTGATCATCTTCCAGTAGTTCGACCTTCTGAATTTCATGAGAGGTGCGAAAACCATCAAAGAAGTGCATAAATGGCACTCGCGCCTTGAGAGTTGCTGCATGGGATAAGAGGGCAAAGTCCTGGCTCTCTTGTACTGAAGCGGAACATAAAAGAGCAAAGCCAGTTGCACGGGCTGCCATGACATCACTGTGGTCACCAAAAATTGACAAGGCTTGTGTAGCAAGGGAGCGAGCTGCAACGTGGATCACTGCGCTGTTTAATTCACCTGCAATTTTGTACAAATTGGGAATCATTAACAGTAAGCCTTGAGAAGAGGTGAACGTAGTCGTTTGAGAACCCGTTTGTAAAGCCCCATGCACAGCCGCTGCTGCTCCCCCTTCACTTTGCATTTCGATGACATGAGGAACTGTGCCCCACAGATTGGAACAATTGGAAGAGGACCAAGTATCAGCCCATTCACTCATTGAGGACGAAGGTGTGATGGGATAAATAGCAATCACTTCACTTAAGCGATAAGCAACACGGGCAACAGCCTCATTTCCATCGATGGTTGCAAAGGTTTTGTTCATCTTACTGAGTTTTGTAAATCTAAAAATTAGAAATATTTAGAAACATTGTTTGCGGCTTATATAATGTTTCTGATTTTGATTTACTGAAAAAATAAATCTTTGTATATTAGTATTGCACTCTATTTTTCAGATTCTTAATATTGATTAGTTCTGCACTCAGGTTAAGAAAATTGTGCTGTTCCTGACTTTGTACAACTTCAAAAAATTTTTTGGGGTAAAGGTTCGGGAGTTTTTTCTACTTAAGTTAGTATGTAGCAATTCTAAATCATTCGAAAAAAAGGAGAATCCCGATTTCTCCAAGAAACCGGGATTCTGAAACTTTTTAATGCTTACAAAAGATTTAGGAAATGATTATCTGAAGTTGTAGCCAATGCCTAGTATGATACCGACATCTGTATCCTTCAGAAAAGCAGCATTGACAGAACCATTTGCTGTAAATCGAGAACCTAAAGGTACATCGATACCACCCGTGATCAGTGCGCCAACATCGCCATTATTTCCAGTATCGATTGCTATACCAGCACCTAGATAAGGAGAGATAGCAAATGCTCGTCCATCCAAATCCCCTACGGGTTTTGGAGTCAAGTCGTAGGTAACGGGAAGCAGCACGACGGGATTACCCCCAATCACTGCAGATGGTCGGAACGAGAAATTGCGTGTGAAGCCAAGTTTTGAGATGACTGCAAAGTTTCCGCCACTTAAATCGGAACTACCAGTTATACCAATGTTGCCACCGATCCCAATATAGCTTCTGCCACCACGAGTTGCTCTACCAAGCCCTTGCTCACCACCAGCATTACCTCCTCTTCGCAATTGACTAAGCTTAATGTCAGGTGGTATCAAGACTTTGTTAATAGCATGAATGACACCATTACTTGCTTGGACGTTTGCCTGAATGACTTTTGCTTTGTTTACAGAAAGTTCATTGTTCCGAGTTTTGATTTTAACAGGTGAACCCTCCACAGTCTTCTGTTCTCCTGGTGTTAGTTGAGTGCTAGTTAGTGCACCAGGCACAACATGATAAGTCAAAATTTTCACCAGTGCGTCTTTGTTCTCTGGCTGCTGCAATCGCTCTAGAGTTCCTTTAGGTAAAGCAGCAAATGCTTGATCAGTTGGAGCAAAGACTGTAAATGGACCAGGTTGTTGTAGAGTATCTGTAAGACCTGCTGCCTTTAATAAACTAGTCAGGGTTGTAAAGGAACTGCTAGACGCAGCTAGAGAAACAATGTCGTTCGTCGTTTGAGTACTACCAGTTTGAGTACCGCCACTAGTTCCACCGACGATGTATTGAGCAGCTGGGGTATTGCTTGCAACTGGTTGCAACTGTCCTTGTTTTACCAAAGCTTGGTAGAGAATGGCTGCTGCATCTGCACGTGTAAGGGCTCCTAGGGGGTTAAGAGATTTGATATCTGGATAGTTGACAACAAGATTGCTCTGTGTTGCAGCCGCCACATTATTTAAGGCATAGTTTGGAATTGATGAGGCGTCTGTGTAGTAGGTGGACAGAGTATCTGGTGAAGCAGCGGTGTTATTCAAACCCAACCCACTTGTTAAAGCAACAATTGCCTCTACTTTAGGAATTTGCTGATTGGGTCTAAATACATTGCCTGGATAGCCAGACATAAATCCAGTTTCATAAGCTTTCTGAATTGCACCAGCAGCCCAATAGTTAGAAGGCACGTCAGAAAAACCACCAGCACTTAATTGCCGAACTGGGTTTGGATTGAAAGCTTTTGCAATCATTGCCGCAAATTCAGCGCGAGTCACCGGTTGATCTGGTTTAAAAGTACCATCAGGGAAGCCAGCAATCACATTCTTGGCAGCTAGGGCTTGAATAAATGGACTTGCCCAGTAATCTTGTGCCACATCAGAAAAACTAGCGGCTGAGGTAGGAGGCGTGGCGGGAGATGGAGTTGATGGAGTTCCTTGATCTGAGGGTGCGGCGGGAGATGGAGTTGATGGAGTTCCTTGATCTGAAGGGGTGGTAGGAGATGGGGTTGATGGCTGAGTAGTCTGAGCTAGAGATGGAGCAGCAAATATTGTAGGAACTACTGCGCTGCCTGTAACTCCCAACGCTAATAGTACAGCACTTGCGGATGACCGACGAAATAAACTACACATAAGTACTCCTCAAACTAAAAAGTAGGTTTGTCGTCCAAGCACAATCACTAAATTAACCGATGGTAACAATAAATCCAATAACACCTAGATATGTATATAGGCATTAAGGATTTGTCTAGTGTTGACATCAATTCGTTAATTTTGTAAAGCAGGTTTTCTCGGAGCTTAAGAAGCCTATTTTAAAATGAAGTCACAAGAGAAATCGCAATGATGATCAATGGCAATTTCATCAATAACTTACTTGACTAGAGTGTGAAATGTAGTCTCGAAAGTTAGATTTTCTTTACATAGTCACAAATGTATCCAATGACCTTTCTTGTACTAGCGACAGACTCGCTCATATAAGCAAGTTTTGGGAAAACATTTGCAATTGACTTAGTTATCGTAGACTAATTCTCATAACCAATAGTTTCTCCCGGAGAATACCTGCTCCAAAATTCGTGCCAACACTTAGGTATATAACGCGTTCTGAGCCTACAGCACATCTATCGTAAGCTAGGATTAGGATAACTATCGCAGGAGCCGGATTTCTACTCAAAACAAGTAAAAACACGACCGTGGCTTCATCTCATTAGATGTGAAGCCAGAATCTTGTATATAAAAAATTATGAAGAAATAGCCTTTTTTTGATACTTTTATGTAGCTATCAACTGTACCCAATATACTAGGTTAACATAAAAATTTGTCATAATCAATCTTAAAGGTGATTAATCTCTCCTACTTGAGTGGTATGCGCTTACTGTGTTTTGTTTAAGTTTGTTGATTATAAAGCCTTATACTACTCCCTGTAAATCTGCAATTGTACGGGAGACTCTTTGTGCAAGAAGTCTATTGCTCAAAAGTGCTATTAGTCATACGTCTATACACCAAGCGACACATTTTAGGAAAAATTAGACCATCTTGAGCATATGCTTTGTCAGCACCAAAAATCGCTAAAATATAAACTGTTTTCCCATCTGGTGTTTCCACAAGTGCTACCTCATTTCGCGCACGAGAAGTCCAGCCAGCTTTAGAGTAAAAATTAACATTAGTACCAACTAAAGCCTCTCCAAAAAAGGATCTGACTGGATTAAATTCCATATGATTTTGTGCTGAACTATTTACAGATGAAGGCTTCAAATCCCTTTTTATCCACTCACACATTTTTTTGCTAGCTTCATTTGTAACAGCTTGATGTGTGTAACAAATTTCATACATCAATCTTGCAGCATGTTCAGTTGTGATGAGATTACGAAAAGGTTTATCTGGCTGCTTCAGAATTTGTCGTATCCGTAAATCATTACCTATGGGTTCATTAGCTTTCAGGTAGTAAATCGGAAATGTCTTCTGGCTAACAATAATGTCTTTATAGCCTGCTTGTTGGAAAAATCTACTTACCTGTAGGCGTCTATCAACCCACTTGTTTAATTCTTTACCCGTAAGCTCTGGTAGAGATTCGGTTCCGGTAATTTCGTCAAGAAGAAAACTTGCAGCCTCATTGTTAGACTCCTCAATCATCTTGGCGATATATGGATGAAAATCTTGTTCTGAACTCCAGATCCCTCCTTGTAGCTGAGCATACAAATCTACCATCCAAAACATTTTCACTACGCTAGCTGGGTATCTCAATTTATGTTCCTGATATCCTGCAGTTTCCCCAGTCTTTGCATTGATCAAGGTAATTGATAAAGATTTTTTCGGGAATCTATGGGCACTAGCAAGAGCAACAACCTCATCAACTATTGTTTGCAGTTGTTTGCTGTATGTCAAATTTGGAGGTGTTTGAAGGTTGTAGACAATTTCTGAAAGATCGCGTTCTGGTTGACGAAAGGGGACTGGTAATGACTTTGCAATAGCCCAAGCGGGGCGTGTTGGAGGGTGAGAAGGTAATGAAAATAACCGTGGAAGAGGGATTGGGGAGGGAGAAGCAGATGTCGTAGGAGTTAGCATGCTTACTAACTTGGGTTTTGAACGAGTGACTTCTTTCCCCGCACATACAAAGCCGCCTGTAACAGCAGCTACCATGATCACAAAGAGCAAAGAGAGTTGACTGACCGAACTTTGAAGTGTCCGTCTACGTTTTATGACTTTTTTTTTAACCCGTTGATGCGGGACTCTATTGTTGAAGGGATCTCTTTGTACAGGTGAATGCGCCACCCTACTCTTAAGGTTTGTATTTGAACGTCTAGCTTCATTGCCTCGATAAGTACGCTCTAGCTCTGCTTTTAGCTGAGCCATGGTTATGTCACAATTATCACGTGAAGGATCTAATTGTCGATCCATTCGCCACTCCTTTTAGAACAGCATGATGTGTATCATATACAACTTACTTGTTGTATGGCCAACTGTATATAAATTTTGTTTGATACAGCAGTTCTAACTACCCACACTTAGATAGTGCGATTCGTTTGGTATCGCTGAAAGTTGAAATATTGCAAGAATGTACGCTAAGCGCACTGGGAAAAGGCTGGGTGATATTCTACGCTTGACCTGACTGCAGGTTGACATCCTCTGTTCTAAGGTGTGGCGGTACTGGGTTTCTAAAGCATCACCATCTTGCGATCGCAGTGCTGACCAAGCGATCGCATCACCAATTCTGACACGTATAGTAACAAGCTCAATTACGCAACTTGATAAACTGTTGGCTGTGGAAGCGGTTCATTTGTGGCTTCGTAAGCCCAGCAGCTTTCAACTGTCCACTGCATTTGAGTTGTTAGTCTGCTTCGGTGCTAGTGTGCAAAGTTTCCAATAATTGCTCTGTAATATCAATTAGCTCATACACAGACTCTTGCGTAAGTTGAGTTGTTTTGAAGCCATGAGCAATCGCATTACGTAATGAGAGCGCATTCATAAGTAACTGATACTCAGAACGGGAAATAACACCCTCAGTCACTAATTGTTTCACTAAATAAAGCGCATCAAATCTTTGTAAACTCAGTCCTTCATGCTCTGCAACAAGTCTTAAGGTTGCCTCAACTAGAGACCAACAATAGAGGATAGCTGATTCTGGATGTTGTGTTGCAAGTTGCCTTGCCACTTGCAGTCTTGTTTCTATTTCAGGTTGCTCAAGAGAGCTTTCAGCTTTTGGAGAATATGCAGCATCCTCTGGATTAGTCATTACTAACTCAAATCGCCAACCAGGGTGTTGCTCTACAACTTGGGCTAAATTCCGCAAATATTGTGTGGAGGAGGAATTAAGTGAAGAGCGTGACTTGACTTCAATTATCACAGCTTCATCCCCCCGTCGCACTATCATATCAGGGCGATAATTTCTCAGAAAATCAGGTAGGTCTTCAGGGTTTGGATGAAAAGAAACCTCGTACCCCTTGTTACGATATTCTTCTGCTAGTTTCAGTAATCGCTCTCTTTCTTGGTTTGCAATTGGGATTGCCATCAGATAAGTACCTCTTGTTGATACTCACCCACGGCTAGAAGCCGGGGGATTCTTGAAGAGTCCACCAACGAACTTTCAATGGTGCTATCAAAGACACCCTAGACGCTCAAAACAACGCGAGTTG
>JAJPJF010000381.1 GCA_021324415.1 Nostocales cyanobacterium Centralia_MAG_434 | reverse complement strand
TTCAAAGTTCACATCCCACTTACCATCATTAGTCGTTATTGGCTCCTCTACCGGAGGACCAAACGCCCTGGCAGAAATTCTCTCTCACTTACCTGCAACGTTTCATGCAGCAATTATAATTATACAGCATGTAGATGCTTATTTTGCTCCCAGTTTAATCGAGTGGTTGAATCAACAAACCCCTCTATCAGTTTCAATGGCATCTCCAGGTAGCCGCCCAGAAGCTGGAAAGGTATTGCTTGCTGTCACAAACGATCACCTGTTTTTGCAGTCTAATTTGAGTTTAAGTTACACACAAGTCCCAATAGATTATCCTTACCGTCCTTCAATTGATGTCTTTTTTAAAAGCCTAGCCCAGCACTGGAACCGACGAGGAACTGCTGTACTACTAACAGGTATGGGTAGAGATGGAGCCCAAGGGCTGAGTCTGTTACGCCAAAAGGGATGGCATACAATTGCTCAAGACCAAGCAACCAGCGTAGTCTATGGAATGCCAAAAGCAGCCGCTGATTTAAATGCAGCCGTCGATATTCTACCACTCGAAGCGATCGCGCCCACCCTCATCAAACGATTAACAACAACCCACCACTAACCCCTCTTCTTCGTCCTATCTCCCCCCTCTCCCTTGTCCTCCTTGTCCTCCTTATCCTCCCCCACTCCCTAACTATGGAAGAAGACCCAATTATAGTTTTACTCATCGACGATCAGCCCATGATTGCTGAAGCTGTACGCCGAATGTTGCTTTCAGAACAAGATATTACATTTTATTACTGTAATGATCCTACTCAGGCTCTCAAAGTTGCTAAGTCATGTCAACCGACTGTCATTTTACAAGACTTAGTCATGCCTGAGATGGATGGACTAGTTTTGGTGCGCTTTTTGCGAGCTCACAACGCTCCTACAAGATACATTCCCCTAATTGTTTTATCTAGTAAAGAAGAACCAGTTATTAAAGCAAAAGCTTTTGCTTTAGGAGCCAATGATTATTTGGTAAAACTCCCAGATAAGGCAGAATTGATCGCCCGTATTCGCTACCACTCTAAAGCATACGTTAATCTTCTGAAGCGACAGGAAGCGGAAGCTATCCTCAAAGAAGATAACCTTCGCATGCGTAAAGAACTAGATATGTTGCACAAAATGCAACGGATGATTCTTCCTACATCAGAAGAACTCAATGCTATAGAAGGGTTAGAAATTGCAGGCTATATGGAACCAGCCGATGAAGTAGGTGGCGACTACTACGACGTTCTATACACAGACGACGTTGCTACAATTGCGATCGGTGACGTCACTGGACACGGGCTTGAAAGTGGCATTCTTATGGTTATGACACAGACAGCAGTCCGAACTCTTAAAGAAATTCGGGAACTTGATCCGGTTAAATTTTTAGATGCACTCAACCGCACTATTTACAAAAATGTCCAACGGATGAATTCTGAAAAGAATTTAACGTTAGTTGTTCTTACTTATTCAAAAGGCAAGATCAGTATTAGTGGTCAACATGAAGAAACAATTGTTGTGCGAAGTGGAGGTCATATTGAGCGTGTCAATACAATGGATTTGGGATTTCCTATTGGGTTAGATGAAGAAATTACTGATTTTATTAATCATACCATCATTGAATTAAATGAGGGTGATGGAGTTGTTCTTTATACTGATGGAATTCCTGAAGCATATAGCATGGATAAAAAACAATATGGAATTGAAAGATTATGCGAAGTTGTTAGTCAAAACTGGCAATACTCTGCAGAACAAGTTAAGCAAGCAGTCATGGCTGATGTTAAGCAACATATTGGAAAACAAAAAGTTTTTGATGATATTACTTTAGTTATTCTCAAACAAAAACAAATTGAAATTCAGGAAGATTTTGAAAATGAAGAAGTATTTGAAAATGAAGAAGTATTTGAAAATGAAGAAGTATTTGAAGAAGTTAAAGAGAATGGAAGAAAAAGAAAAAAATTGAGTTTTCTGAGAAGATCTTAATTTTTAATAATAAAAAACAGCTTTAACAATAACAAGTTATGAACCAAATTTTTGGAGAATTTATTGAGGAATTACCGCTGGGTTCTAATTCTTTAGAATTAAGCTTTGTTTTCAGTTCTCAACTTATTAATCGTCAGTGGCGTAATATCCGTTTAGCAGCTTATTTTATTGCTGACTATCTTTCAAACTTTCTACCAGTTGATGAAAACGACTCTCAACAGGAAGAACTTATTAAAGTAAGTAAAGATAGTGTGAGTTATGTAAGTAACGAACTTTTAGAAAACGCCATTAAGTTTAACGAAGATAGAAAGCATTATCCTGTTAAATTGGGTGTTCACATACTAGAGGAGCTAGAGAAAGTCACTGCTGTAATTTTCACCAAGAACACCATTTCAATTCAAAGTTCTGAAAAACTTCAAAGCTTGATTCAGGAATTACTCTTTGCTGATCCCCATGAATTGTATGTCCAGCAAATTGAAAAAACAGCCGAAGATGAGCACGATGATGTCTCTGGCTTAGGTTTGCTAACCATAATTAATGATTATTCAGCAAAACTAGGCTGGAAATTTGAGTCAGAGTCTAGTGAGCCAGACTTTATCATCGTTACTACAATGGCTCAAGTTATTGTATAATTTCTTAATCATTAAATGCTTCAAGTTTCTGAAGAAAAAAGTACAAAAAACTTATGACCGCTCACGAAGTCAAAGGCGATGACTACCAGGTTCAATACGAGCCAGCATCCGCAACAGTTTATTTTAAAGGTGAAATTAGTTTAGGAGGTTCACGAGATTATGCTCCTATTGTGAATTTGCTCAATGAAGTGGCTGCTTTAGAGCCTCCAACTATAACATTGCATCTAAGAGAATTAGCATTTCTTAATAGTTCTGGTATCAGCATGCTATCTAAGTTTGTGCTGGGAATGCGGAAAAAAAAAGGCACTCAATTATTGGTTTTAGGTTCAAAAAAAATGCCTTGGCAAGGTAAATCATTGAAGAATTTAGAGCGATTGCTTCCAGGACTAAAACTGGTAGTGGAATAAGAATGTGAAGTGATTTATTTAATGGAACAACCTGTTATGTTAGAAAAACTCTTACATCAATCTCATCAGATAAATATAGGGAGTTTACTCCTATTGAGTGGGCTAATTACATCTTCAGGGACAGGATTATTATATGTATTCTTGTTTTATATCTTGCGACCTATTTTTCGCAAATTTGAGCGAGATATCGCACTTGTAACACTAAGTGTGTCAGCCTATCCAACCCTTATTATCTTTGCTATCCTCAGCCTAAAAATTATTTGTGGAAATTTATTTTCTATTAAAATTCTTCCAGTCATAGATCATATCCTGACAGCAACTATAATTATAGTCATTACTTATTGGTCAGTTCAATTATTTAACAACGTTTTTATCTACTACCTCAAAGAGTACACTCAAAAAAGCGAAGTCATGTGGGATGATGTACTCCTTCCTATTCTTTCCGCTGTTATTCCTGTGTTACTCTTTTTGGCTGGTGGAGTTGTTGTTATTAGTTCTTTCGGTGTAGATTTAACTGGAATTTGGGTAGCGTTAGGTGGTGCTACTTTCGTTCTTGGTTTTGCACTTCAAGATATATTGGCTAATTTCTTTAGTGGAATTGTTTTACTGATTGATACTCCTTTCCGATTTGGTGATATTTTGCTGCTGGAAGATGGGTCAATGGGAATGCTACGCCGAATTGGTATTAGAGTGACCCAATTATATATGTTTAATACTCATTGTGATGTTTATGTTCCTAACAGTGTGTTACAAGGTCAAAAAATCACAAACTTGAGTCGTCCGACTTCTTTATACTATCACTCTATCTCGATAGAAATACCCTCCGATTGTCATCTTGATGATTCTAAAAAGCTAATAGAAGAAATTGTATTGGCTCATCCTGATACATTGGGAGATATGGAAATGAAATTAGAGGTTATGGATGAATACTATAACTCTGAAGAAGGTGACTCTCATCTCATAAAACAACAAAAAATTGGTAAATCAAGGTTACTGGCTGAACAGGCTGTTGATTTGAAATTAGAGGAGATTGAGCAAGCCCTTGAAGCTTTGGTAGTGACAATGCAGTTTGCAGAAAAAGGAGGAATGACACAAGATGAAATAGAAAATGTCCAACAAGAATATAAAGAAGTTTTAGAACTCATGGGGTTTCAAATCACAGAAGAAACCACAAATAATCGTACCATATTTAATTTTGAAGAAAATACGCAAGAAGGACTTATTGAATTAATTAGGGAATGGTATCGAATTTGGATTAAAGATCCCAATTTACAAGATGAGGATGAAGTCTTTATTTCTGAGGAATGGGAAAGAAAAATTAATTTATTAAAGCGTCGGGTGCAACGATTGGCTCAAAAAATATCTAATCCTCAAGCCGAGGAAACTCGCTTAGACGATTATGTGATGGAGTTGATTAAATGGATGAAAGAGAAGTTGAAAGTGCCTAGAAAAAAATGGCAAGAACCACAAATTAGGATGATAGGAATGAGTCACGATGAAAACACAGAGTTTTTTATAGAATTAGAAGTGTCATTCTTTGTGGATGAGATAAAACTGGAAGATGGGAAACGGGGTGATCGAGTAAGAAGTCAGATATATCAAGAAATCTTCCGTCATTTCAAAAATACTTATCTTAACTGGGATGGGATGAAAGAAAAACAACCAGAAGAAGATGTTTTGCAATATCGTTGAACACGTCTTCTTTGGCTTCTGTCATATTTCTGTGTTTTTTTTTAGTAAAAGATAATATTGTCATCTTGCTCTATGTTTTTTAACAAAAAGTTAAGCGTAATTTTCTTGACTTTAAGCATAACTTATTTGAAGCTAAGTGTTAGCTAGATAATTAGACACAAATATAGCGTTTTTCAGGGCAAAGCCACTGAAAGGCGGAACTCTAGCAATGATGCACTCAACGAATCGTTGCTCAAAATGATATGTCAGTGTAGACAGATCATTTATAGAAGGCTGGCTGCTCTTGAGGAAAACCCTATAAGAGCAGTCACACTGTTTATGTTCGATATCCCATGCATCTAAAAATCAACAATTTATGGAAATGGCAAATAACCCTATAGAAACAACTTCAACATCTGAGAGAGTCAAAAACGAGCACACAGGAAATGTGTACTTTGTTCGGCATGGAGAAAGTACCAGCAACGAACGCAATATTTTTGCAGGAGTACTAGATGTTGGACTTACAGCATTTGGTAAGTTGCAGGCACGCCGTGCAGGTCTTGACATCAAGAAAAAAGGTGTCAAGTTTGATGCCGTCTATGTCTCTCATATGAGACGTGCAAGGCAAACTTGTGAAATTGCGCTTGATGTCAGTCAGGCATTGAAGTCGCCTGACATCCCAATTCAAATCGACCATCGAATTAGCGAGAAATCTTTTGGCATTTTTGCTGGTCGTAACTTAAACCTGCTTCGTCTTGCCCTTGGCTACGAAGGCTTTGAGGAAATGTTGCACTCACATAACGAAGCGCCTCCAGCTGGGGAAAAAATTGCACAGGTTTACGAACGTGCTGCTTCTTTCTATAAAGAGCGAGTGGTACCACACTTAGAACGAGGTGAAGATGTCCTAGTGGTATGCCATCAATATGTCTTGGAGCCCTTGGCACTTCATTTAAGCAATCTCCCACCAACGGCTTATCATCACCTGAAACTTCCGAACGGAAAAGCTCTCTCTCGAGAAGATCTCATCAAGTTCCGTGACACAGAATCCGGTGGCATTGCTGCTTTACGTAAAAAGATCAATGATCTTTCAACAATGTGGGCGATTTTTCTCTATGCCATTGCATTTCTACTAGGTAGCTTGCTGAGAGGAGTTACCGCTTCAACGTCTGGGATTCCGTCAGGACTATTTATAGCGATAATCGTTGCTTGTTTAGCAGTTTCGACATTCTATACCTACTTAGATATTGACTTTGCAGCAAGTAAGCGCAAAGTCTCTCAAACAGTTAAGAATGTTGTCTATGCATGGATGCTACTTCGATGGGCAATTGGTCTGTTTTTAATATTTTCTGGGTTCTTATATCAAGGTCCCAGTGATCTCTACAAAATCTTGTGGGTACTTTTTTTGATGGTACCACCAGCGTTAACTTCCCCAGTTTTATCAATACTTTGGGGTGGAAATCTTTATCCATCGGCTGTTTTGTCGAGGATACTATCGATCATCACTCCAGTTGCCTTGATTGGAATGTTTGCTATTGCAAAATTACCAATTAATGTTTCTGGTCTGCACTTTTTCTTTATTATCCTCATTGTTGGGTTAGCAGTACCAGGTGCGATCGCCCAAGCATGGCGTGGTAGATCTCCTGTGAACTCAAACCGACACAGTAAGGAATGGAAATTTATTGGTGTCCTTGCTGTTGTCTTAATGGCTTGTGCAACTGGTTTTCAGTTTACTCCTGCAACATTCGTTGCGGACGTACTTTCCCCAACAGATCCAACTCGCTCTCTAGCCTGTCTACAACAACTTGCATTTGCAATACTCATCTTTTTGCTCATGCGCGTGTTAGCGGTGTTAACTGTGACATATTCAAATGACAAACTGATCAAGGCAGAAGCTCAAGATGCTTATATTCTTCTTGTTAACCCAAACTTCTTCCTTTGGGCTGCTCTTTTCAGTGGTGTGAGTACAATTGCAAATCAAGCGAATTTGAAGTATGCAATTTTTTGGGCAGCCCTAGGGTTCTTCTGCATACCAGTGCTCGAGCAGATATTGTTCATGAATACCTTCAGCAATGAACTATTGCGAGAAACACTGCGTTCCTCAAGAATGGCAACAGACGATGTCAAAAGGCTTTTCCACCAATTGGATACGGATGGTAGTAAGAGCCTCAGCCGAGACGAGATTATTGAGTTTTTAGGACTAGTAGAAGATATGACGGTAGGCGAACGTAGCTCTGAAGAAATCAGAAGCTATACAACTGATTATCTTTTTAGGATTCTTGACACCGATAAGAACGGCACAGTTGATCTCAAAGAGTTAGAAGACTATGTCTCAACTTATGGGTTGGTTGTTAACCTTAACGTTGCGACAGACTTAACATAGGTGTTGATAATTCAATGAGTTGACACCCTTCCTCGACTGTGGGTCTGTTCCCTTAGCTCTAAGGGGTTGTGAAAGTTCGTATTAAGCACTTTAGTGCTAGCAATTAAGCACTAAAGTGCAAAAACGCCTCAAGGAATAGACCACGAGTTGCGATCGCTTGCCAAAATACCGAGTAAGAGACAAAATCCCCACAGGCAAGAATTTTAGATTACCAATGGGGAAAAGGAATTAGGTTTCTCAAGCTAATTTTGATAGTATCAATCAATTGTGAGGAAGTCTTGAGGGACGAATAGAGGCTGATACCATTTCACGAAATTCTTGATACAAATTCTCTCCCTTGTGTTCTTTGTCTCCCCAATTACCAGGTGCTACTCAACCCGCACTTTCCGGAAAAGACCCACACTTAAAATGGCAGTACATAACAGACCAAAAGTAGGAGTTGCTTCAAAAACAGCAGTAATGCTAAGGGTATTGATGGCGATCGCACGATTTGGTTCAGAGCTATTAAAGACTAGCTGCTTTATATTGGGAATGTTGCTCTTCACACCAAGGAAAACAGCTGAATTATCCAGAGTTAATGAGGAAGTCGCAGGTATTGAAAATGTTCCTAATAAGTTATTGTCAGTGTCAAAAGCTGAGACAAATGCCGTGAATTCTGGAGTATCGTCTACTGCTATTTGAGTACCAGCTGCAGTGACTCCTTGAGGGAAAGTAATAGTTAGAGGTCCTGGGTTTCCAATTGCAGGAAAAGAACCTGATGCAGCTCCTGTATAAAGGAGGAAATCGCCTAGAGCAAAGTTTGTCGGAATGCCATTAGGTGGAAATGAGGTTCGGAAGACAAATGGTGGAGTAATATTAGGGGAATTTGAAAGAGGAATATTTACATTAACTTCTTTACCAACAGAAGACTCTACTGAAAAAGAGTTGGGTAAAAAAGCCGCTGGATCGGGTGCAAAGGGATTGAATATTTTACTTACATTTGACCAATCAACTTGATCATTACCTCCCAAATCAGTTCGCTTAGTAACAAATGTCAGTGCTTGAACTGGCAATGGCACAACTGCAAGTATTGTTGTAAGTGCTGCCCCAATGGCAGCAATCTGACGATTCTTTGTGGAAGGATTCAGCGAATGGTCTGTTATAAGTGCCATAAAGTCTACTTCCTATTAGTCATGGGTTATTAATAAAGATGCTTTTGTATCAAATATGGCTAATAATACAAGAAAATAGGAGATAAAGTGAACTATTGCTCTTTAATCGTAAAATCAATTAGAAATTTTCTATATTTAAACGAATTACGAACTGTAAAGTATAGTTTAAAAACATTATTGTTCATACCTCAATGATGATAAGAACTACCAGTGGGTGGATGTTAGAGTATAAGCGCGTTACTAAGATAGCCCCAAAACCGTTGAACTTAACGCAAAAAACCCTATGGATGCGCTCCCCCTCTCTTTAAATCAACATCAACTCAAACTGATGCATGACAAAGTTAATCAAGTCATTGCAGATTTGCAAACCAAAAACCAAGATAAACAGTTTGCTTCAGGTGATGAGGAGAAAAAAGAAGAAAACATTTTAAATTATGGAACAGATAATTATAAAGAAGCTTATACCCTTGTACAGGCGATTAATAATCAATTAGACCCATACTTGAAGGCATGGAATGATGCTCCTGAAGTACCTCAGCCTGTGGCCATATCCCTAAACTCATATCAACTTAGAGTCTTGCGAATTAGAATCGAGCAAGAGATCAACAATCTCAATGACCAACAAGCAAAACATCTGCTTGAAAACATTATTGAGCAGCTGCCAGAATTTAGCCCCCATGAACAGTCAGACTGAAATTATAGGACAAAAACTCTCTAATAATGTGGGGCTACAATAACTCCTGCTCATAGTCCTTATGATTCCTTTAGAAATCCTTTAGATTTCCTCGGATGACTAACAATAGAATCCAGCGAAAGAGCCCAAGATGCTCAGAAATCCTTTAGATTTCTCCTCTAAATTGGCAATAGAATCTAACCAAAGGGCACAGCACAATGTTTTTATGAAAACTTACAAAACACAAACTGATGCTGGATTCTAAAGATTAAACTCTAGATTAAGGAGATAAGGAGACCTAAAATTATGGCACTTATTCGTTGGGAACCTTTCCGGGAATTTGAAACCCTACAGCGGCAAATGAATCGCTTGTTTGATGAAATTCGGCCAACATCTCGCCAATCAGAAGCTGCCATTGCCTTTATTCCTCCTGCTGAGATGGAAGAAAATCCCGATTCAATTCAGCTTAGGATGGAGCTTCCTGGTATAAATCCTGAAGACCTAAATGTGCAGGTATCGCCGGATGCAGTATCTATTTCGGGTGAGCGCAGAACAGAGGTTAAAGCAGAAGACAGAGGCGTAATCCGCACAGAATTTAGCTATGGCAGGTTTCAACGACTGATTCCACTACCTACCCGTGTTGATATAGACAAAGTGCAAGCAGAATACAAAAATGGTATTCTTAGACTGACATTGCCTAAGGCTGAAGAAGAAAAAAACAAGGTTGTGAAAGTAAATGTAGGTGAAATCTCAGGATCGCAAGGCCAACAGCCGGGTCGTAGTTAGGCAAGTGCGGTAGACAAACTCTTGAACAAACCTCATCTTAGAAAGAAAAAAGCTGCATAGCAAGCAGTTTCACACTGTTCAAATATAAACTTAGGTAGAAAGATTGTGCGATCTGCATTTTATTCTAATCATTAAGGAGGTTACTAACGATGACAAAAGTCGTTGGTATTGACTTAGGAGCTACCAACTTGGTTATAGCTGTAATGGAAACAGAGAGCACTTGAAAGTCTTTGTGTAATAAGTACTTTTCTTTATGAGGGAGATCTGTAAAAAATGTCCATCTCTGCACAGAAACACCAATCTAGTATGAGAAATTGAGCTTGTTGGGTAACCGGGTTTTTGTACTTAGAAATCTCGAAGAGATTCTAACTTAAAAACTCGGTTTCTGGAATTGGTGCTTGGTGTTCTAAATTTGGTTTAGTAATGTCATACAGTTTTTCATTTGGAGTACTTCTCATGAGCTATGCATCAGAAAAACTCCCTCTAAAGACAGTCTCTACTATATTCAAAGAACAAAAGAAGATGGAAGAAGCGATTCAGACTCTGATTGATCGCAGTCTTCCTAAAGACAATATTTCGATTATTGGCAACCTCCAGTCAGAAACTCGTATCTGTGGATTTGTGACCAAAAAGGATCTGATTTTAGATGGACTTGCGATGGGAGCAATTTATGGATCTTTGTTTGGTTCTATCTTGGGTTTGCTCACAGGCGTAGGCGTTTTGTTCATTCCCGTACTAGGAACTATGGTGGTGGCAGGACCGTTGGGAGCTGCACTCCTCAAAGCCGCAAGTGGTGCGATATATGGTTCCTTTGGAGCAGGCCTTGGATCTGCCCTCATAACAATGGGAATGCCGGAGGAAAAAGCAGCTATTTATGAAAAACGTCTCAAAGCAGGTGAGTTTTTAGTGCTGGTAGAGGTGCCACAAGAAAAAACAAACGAGCTCGTCTCACTACTAGAACGTATTGGCGCTGAAGAAGTTGCTATCACCAACACAAAAATTCCCCGTCAACCAGAAGGAGATCTGGCAGACACCCAGCAAATCTCACCAGAGATCAAAGCTAATTTGTCACAAGAGGCTCAGAAAAATTTTGTCGAGGCTTACAATCAGTCTTTGAAAGAATACAAGGACAAAAACAATGCGCTCTACAAAGCTTGGAACCGGATTAAAAATTTGTTTGATCGCGATGAGAAAGGCATCTATTCCAAACGCAAAGTAGGTATGCATGCTTGAAAAGCATCCCTATTGCCTTAGGAAGCATTACTAATGGTTGCAACAACTGATTTCAATTTTTCTGAAGCATTTTGTATGGAACTGTTACTTGGGCAAGACTTGGGGGAACAATAAACTTGGTAGTCCAACTAAATCTATTAGTTCATCGAAATGTTTGCTCTATCTCGTCAAACGCTTACAATCCCTTTTATTATCTGCTTATGTATATTTGGAATTGGTTCGCTTCAATTCCCGCGCATGCAAACATTAATTAATAGTAATAAAACGGCTTCTCTTGCAACTCTAGAACAAGAAATTAACTCAGAAAAGCTGCGTTTAAATGTATTAAAAAAATTACCAAGTTTTGGATATGATAACTTAATGGCAAATTGGATATATCTCAATTTTATACAATACTTCGGTGATGATGAAGTTCGTGCTAGAACAGGTTATAGCCTAAGTCCAGAATATTTTGAAGTCATTCTAAGCCATGATCCTTATTTTTTAGCTGCTTATCTAAGTCTTTCTACCAGTACTTCTATGTACGCTGCTATGCCAGAACGTTCAATAAGCTTAATGGAGAAAGGCTTAAAGTCACTCTCTCCTTTGATTCCAAAAAAATCATACTACGTCTGGCGTTATAAAGGAATAGATGAATTATTATTTTTAGGCAATTCGACTGCAGCCAGGCAATCCTTTATAACAGCAGCAACCTGGGCCAATAACTATTCTGATAATGAGAGTAAACAAGTAGCATTTTTGTCTCAAAAAACTGCTGAGTTTATTCAGCATAATCCCGATAGTAGAATTGCTCAAATTGCTGCTTGGACAATGGTTTTAAATAACAAAGTAGATTCAAAAACTCAAAAAAGAGCAATAAGTGCAATAGAAGCTTTGGGAGGAATAGTAGTCTCTAATCCTGATGGTACCACTAAAATCAAGTTTCCTACAAAAGCTGGATGAATTATTGCTGAATTTGAGGGAATTGGTATGATAAATTTCGAGAAAATTCTGAGGCTTTCTCGCAAAAGAAAAGCCCCACAGGCTCTAATGTGGGGTGTGCGTGTTCAATATCCCAATGTAAAAATGCACTGTATGCCTAACAGCACTTTAATACACTACGTATAAATTTTGAGGAAATTCTGAGGATAAGCATCGCTTCAGAGCATATGTTCTTGTTCAGAAAACTACTTAACCCCGTGCGAATGGTATTCGCTATTGCTCAAGTTGATACTAGGGTTTGAGCACATTCTCAGGAAATTGCCCTTGTACGTTACCTGCAGGAGCATAGTGGCAGACTACATAATAGGCTTTATAATTTGAACCTTGATTCATTACATTACCCTGTGCTGCACCACAGCCTAATTGAGTACTGCTCTTCCAGACAACTTGAGTAAAATGCCCAGTTCCTGAAGAAAACCCTGGATTGTCGTAGTTATAGGATGAAACCTCGTTGTACCAAGAATCAACTGCTGCCTTGGCGAGAGTGCTTGGGTCCATAGAACTTTCCGTAGTGTAGGAAACATACAAGTTTTCTCCTGCATCATTCCGTTGGCTAGGACTACTATGTTCTAATCCTCCATTGGGATTACTAGCTAGGTGTTCGGCCCAAGATTGAGCAGTGTTGTTGAGGGAATCACTAAGGGTTAAATCAGGGCTATGATGCTTGGCTCGATAAGTATTGTGTTCAGGGAGAGCAGCATTACGAAATGTTCCAAGATCGATAGATGTTTCCCCTAAAACAGGGTGAGTGCTAATTGCCTCTAATGGAATAATGTCTGCTAATCGAGAGGGAGTGATTGCAGTGAGTGCAATTGTGAAAGCTGTACCTGTTGTCAGAGTTATAGCTGAAATGAATTTATTCATGATTTCGTGCTTATTGCTAATAAAAAGATTCAGGAACACAAACCTGTGTAGTTCTGAAGAACTGCATAGATAGGTAACGGCTTAGGAAAAAAATTCAAAGCAAAGCCCCATTCACTTGTCGCTTTTATCAACTAGGCAACAATGAAATGCACCAGGCTATTACTGGACTATTGCTAAAAACAATTCACCCTGAGCCACTCAATTGATGGCGGTCATTTTGGAAATACTTGATGCTGATACGATTCCTTAGAATTCAGCTAATTCTCAAATATGTCTGCTTTGCATTGCACATTGAAAAAAGCATACTCAGATGACTGAAACAGTTGGTAGATGCGAAAAATCTGCTTCAGATGGGAAGGTTTGCGCACGTTGCACAAGTTTTTCCTACGGGTTCAGTTTCAAGCATTTACAAGCTAGTCAGGAAACTTATTCATACCGCATATACACATCGCGCCCAGATCAAACCAGTGCTTGGAGCACAACATTATGGTGTGTTGTTAGACAATGATTTTTGCCCCAACAATGGGTATTCTAGGAATCGCAACAGAAGTGTCTAGCAAATTTGCATTTGCGACGACATTTTTTGAGTTTCGCTCAAACTCCTAGTTGTCACAATCAATCAACTGCTGATGTGTTTG
>JAJPJF010000338.1 GCA_021324415.1 Nostocales cyanobacterium Centralia_MAG_434 | reverse complement strand
TAAATGTCCTTTTAGATAAATTTTTGTGAAGAGATGACGCGTTTTGCATAATCCCTCAAGTTGAAATAGATATCTAACGCAGTTGTTGCAGCAGACAACAGCGAATAATAAGAGAGTAAGATAGAGCTATATGTCGATAAAAATGAAGCAGTCAGGTGTATCTAGCAAAGAAAAACAGTGTATGCGGTTTTGTTCTCAACCAAGTTCTGATGTTTTAATAAATGCAATTAACAAATATGAGCAAGCTGTAAAAAAATATGTTGACCCATCGATTAGTAAGGAAGAAGCTGTGTTATTAATAGCAGATATGGTTGAGAAATTAACAGATTCCTTACCAAAATACCTTCAAGAGCATCAAGGTAACAAAAGGAGAATGATAGATAAAATTGAGCAGATAAAAAAACAAAAGTTTTCTATACAAGATTTCATAAAAGAGCCAGTTGGCAAGTTTGCTTATGCAATAACTAGTGTGAGTCAAAGATTGTTTACTAGATAAGTTCTATAAAGAAGATTACATAACATTTAGCCCGAGTTGATGCTTGGGCTAAACGCTCTAGTAGCATGTGATAAATAAGTAATGTCCACGGTATGGTTTGTGGTCTAATGATTTGAAAGGCTCTTAAGCGATAGAGTGTCAATATCCCCTACAACTCAAGCCGTACATTTATCAATGAGGAAAGCTAAACTTTTCGGTCGTCTTTGGTCTTTAGCTGCTATACTTATGCTGCTAGTGTTAGTGCTGTTTGGATGTTCCCAAGTAACCCAACTGCTACCAAAAACACAAAAACCAGTACAGCCAGCAAGTGTTCATTTGATTTTGGGGAATCCTAGCAATGCGACAGCAAGTGTTGCAAATTTTGATAACTATCTGATGGTTAAACCTCAATATATTCTGTCTTATAACAGAAACACAGGAACTCCTAATTGGGCAAGCTGGCAGTTGAATAAGTCATGGTTAGGTAGTGTAGATCGTCAGAATAACTTTCGTCCTGATGATACCCTTCCTTCAGGATGGGAGCGAGTGGCTCCCAGCACCTACACTGGCTCAGGTTACGATAAGGGTCATGTTGTCCCGTCAGGCGATCGCACTAGAAATGTAGAAGATAACTCTGCTACATTTTTAATGACAAATATAATGCCTCAAGCACCTGATAATAATCGACACACTTGGGAAGGCTTAGAGAGCTATTGTCGAGAATTGGTAAATCAGGGAAAAGAACTCTACATCATTGCTGGACCTCTTCGCAGTCAAAGCAAACTGCCTAAAGGCAAAGTGACAATCCCTCAAAGCACTTGGAAGGTTGTTGTCATACTAAATCATCCTGGTCTTGGTCTTAGAGGTGTTACCACAAACACCCGTGTTATTGCTGTTAATATACCTAACAAGCAAGGCATAAATCCCAACTGGAAAGCTTACAGACTTAGTGTTGATGAACTAGAAGACATGACAGATTACAATTTTCTTTCCAGTGTTTCCCCAGTTATTCAAGATGTGATAGAGGAGAAAATAGATACTCAATAGAGTTCTTGCATAAAGCTGGAGTTTGGACTGTTTAGGCGGTTAAGAGAACTTTTGCAAGATGTCTAGCTCTGAGGAGACACAAGTGAAAAAAATCTGGTTGCTAGCAGGAATACTGGTAAGTTTAGGGATGATATCGTTGATCTGGCGCTGGCATATTGCACAACAGTCTGTCACTTCTTTGGCTGTCGTGCCTTCTCATGTATCCTCATCATCAGGAACTATCCGCTATGAGCAGCGTACCTTGTCGAACAGTCTAGTCCATATTGTATGGATTCCTGCTTCTAGTAGATTCTTTGTGACACCTGCATTATCGAATCAGGTCAAACCCATAGAAGATTTTTCCAAGATCAGCCGTTCATCTATCATCCTAAATGGTGGCTTTTTCGACCCAGTCAATCAAAAATCTACATCCTATGTAGTCTTGCAAGGAAATTTGGTAGCAGACCCTAGGAAAAATGAACGACTGATTAACAATCCCAGTCTCAAACCTTATCTTACGAAAATTCTTAATCGTTCGGAATTTCGGCGCTATCTTTGTGGGCAAACGATTCGCTATGATATTACTTTTCATAGTAAACCAGCCATAACAGGCTGCAAGTTAATTGATGCCTTGGGTGGTGGTCCGAGCTTACTGCCAAAACTAACTTTAGTACAAGAAGGGTTTGTTGATAAAGCAAATGGAAAAGATGCGCTTGGCAGTCAACAACCTAATGCTAGAAGTGCCATAGGTATTACCCACAATGGCAGTATTGTTCTAGTGATGATTGCTCAAAAGTCTGGCTCTTCTGGTAGTGGAATGTCATTATCAACACTAGTTGATTTCATGAATACTTTGGGTGTTGATAAGGCCATGAACTTAGATGGCGGAAGTTCATCCTCTCTCTATTGTAAGGGAAAGAGTTTCTACGGAAAGGTCGATTTGAAGGGAAATTATGTTCAGCGACCAGTGAAGTCAGTTTTGTTAGTCCAAGAAAGCAGAAAGTAACACATTTAACGCGGGTTAGAAACCAGAGGCTTTTGTGCAATGTCACCTAAATTGATCGCCTCTAACAAATCTTTCCATTCTGTCTGTAGTTGGGCATCTTGCGGATTTTGTTGACGCAGATTAGCTAGTGTTGTCAATGCATCATACCATATACCATTGTTTGCATAGATGGCAATTTGCTGTTTTGGTTCTCCTATTTGTAGTTGCTGTGCGATCGCCCGATTTGGTGTTATCCGGTGTACCACTCCTTCAACGTATATGGGGGAATTAGAAGTTTGTGGGTTGCAGGAGATGTTGAAAAACCATCGATACCGTTTACCTATCGCTAGTGGGGAAGCCATTGCTCCTACTGACACACCCATCACTCCTGGAACATCTGGTAAACTAATAGCTGTCTGATAGACTGGGTTGGATTCCTCATTTAGCACAACGAACTCAGCTGGATAGCCAGAACTTTTGGTGTATGGGACATAAATCCATATGGTTGGGCGTTCCATTGTTGTCAAACCCCATACATTAACTACATTAGAATCTGTTTGCGTAAAGGGTACTAAAGCAGTTAGATCGGGTTCTACTTTGGGACATGATCCCCGTTTAGCCCCCCCACGAATACGACCACCAGGAGGAGGTCCAGGTGGGAGTTCAGGTAGGACAAGATGCACTCTCCGCGAAGCTGGACGAGGAGAAGGAGACTGAGCCATAGTCCTTATGTTTGAACTCACTATGATGACACCACTGAAAAGTATTACCAAAACTAGTTTGGTTGCTGATAAAGTTTTTTTCATAGTTATTTTTGGCGGATTGAGCTAACGCCAACCGTTGCTACTAAAGCCATTGCGGATGGTACAAATGGTACCCAAGTTCCTTGAAGTAATAGATTAAAGCTCAATAAGTAGAGAGTTCCACAGGCAAGACTAACTGCTAATGTCAACCCAATAAGCGATCGGCTCTGCCAAACCAATACTCCCCCTAGCATTGACCAGCCCCAAATCCAAAATATCTCAACCCGTGGCGACCAAGTAGACAGCAGTGGACGTCCATCTAAAACTGCACTCAGGATTTGGCTAGTCATATGTGCATGTATCAGTATTCCTGGTAATTGCTGAGCTAAGTGAGTTCCGTAAGGTGTAGACCAATAATCTCGAAAATCACCTTTTGCTGTGACACCAATTAGAACAATTCGATTTTTTACAACATTAGGGTTAACTTGATCAGATAACAATTGTGTCAGCGTCACTTGTTCAGCAATGTTTTTTGAGGAGCGGTAGTTAAGTAAAATTTGACCACCATTAGCATCAATACCTTGATAGCCGCCTACGCGAGGTACCAAACGATGAAACACAGTACTACCAAGTTGTAAATCGCCATCATCTGTGAACTTTGGCTGAATGCCTTGAGTCGCTGCTAAATATTGGAAAGCAAGTTGTACACTGAAGGCATAAGAGGCAGGACACAATGATGTTGCTTCTTGGTTCATGAACAGAAGATGCCGATGCATAACTCCACTAGGATCGCGTCCATCAGAATCAGTAATGAAGTCGCTAAATCCTAAACGATCTTGTGAGATTTCTGGTGGTGGCTCAGTACCATTATTATTGATAGCTTCATAACCTCCTTTACAAACCCCAATCAAGTTGTCTGTTCGTTTCAGACGATAGATTAAACTTTGCGGTTCTGCTGGAAATTCACGATAGATATCTAAGCCGATCGCCAGAGGTTGGTACCTTTGGAGCTTCTCTAAAAGTCGATTGAGAGATTGATCTGAAAGAGAGCTTCGATTTAATGACTCCCCATTTTGTCGTTGTTGTGCAAGGTCAGCATCGTCTATCGTTACTACTAGCAATCGAGGATCAGGTCCCTCATCTTTGATAATGAGACGAGATCGCATCATTTGGTCAAAAGCTTGTAACTCCGATGTTTGCAAGAGCCCCAAAAACCTTAATCCACACACTAAAGCTGTGATCATGATAGAGAAACACAACACTCTAACTAATTGCGATCGAGCTGAAGGGCGTAGAGATAATGCTTCTGGTGATTGTAGCTCCTTGTTACCTGTTATTTCTTGCCAGGTAGAAGGAACTTGAGCTAGATTCTGGTAAATGAGTGGTAACCAAGTTGCACAGGGGAACCTATCTTCCAATCCTTGTAAGCGTTCCCTTGCATGGCGCACCGTTTGGTAAAAAGGCTCCCCACTAGCAAACCCTTGAAGAAAATACGTTAAAAACTCCTGTGCTACTATATCAGGCACAGGTTCACGCATAACAATAATTTGTGGAATCTGCAAATCAGCAAGTGCTCTTGCTAGTCCCAAACCATCACAGGAATTAAAAATTGCTAATTCTAACCCACGTTCAACAGCTTTTTTCAGGGCATACTTTAACTCATCAATGGTGAGACTATCGGTTTCATTTAAATAAATCCTTCCAGTGTCATTATTGGACTGACTTGAACTATGCCCTGCAAAGAAAAGGATATCCCACTTTTTCCTCCATAGCTGGTCAGTTAATGTCTGGCGCTGGGGTTGCGTCAAAAATAGAAGATCTGCATTGGGCAGCTGTTGCAATAGCGCTTGATCAGCTTGGGTATCAATTCCCTGACTATTTCCTAAAATTGCTAAGATATTTACATTCTTACTATGTTTTTTTACATAAGGAATTCGCTCATAAATGGGTGATGCTAATCCAATTTCTGCATATGGATAGCGTTCCATTAAATCCCAACGCTGCCAGGGTAATCTTTGCAATAAGCTATTTTGCGTTTGTAGAATCACCCTTACTTCGTCTGTGGGCAGTAATTTCTCCAGCCATTTCTCCCGAATGGGGCGAAACTCTTCTGAGAGTAGCCAAGCATTGAAGCGTGCCTGCAAAACCTTGGCAGCGTTCTCACAGTCTTGGGTAAATGAAACATTGGTTACCTGCATCTTGTCAGCAGACAAACGATAACAATTACCTAACCTTAGATAGCTCGATTGCCAATGGCTATAGTACAACGGTAGCTCACCTGCAGCAGGCAACTTTCCGGAAATTTCAGATGAAGGTAGCTTGCCTTCTTCTCCAATTTGGAGTGTCACAAGAAAACCTCGCTCAAAACATCCATCTGTGAATTTTAAAACCACTAACTTACCCATGATTAAGATGTTAGTTGTTGGTTGCTGGAATAAGGGATGTTTTGTTTTTATCTCAACAGCATATTAACATGTTAGTTATTAGCTGTTCTACTGAACAAATATCTAGTAGCTACTAACAATTTATCCACAAATTAATGATTAAATTATAAAGTATTCTTTAATACTTAGTTCGTTCAATGACACTTTGACACTAAACCGTTCACCAGGTTCACCTTGAAATTGTAATTGAATGTAGTTATCTGCACTTCTTGCTTGAGCTTCTAAAAATACTGTCTCAGATTCATCTAAAACTGTCATTTGCACCCCTGGTAGTAAGTAAAATTCATTATTCTTGGGATGTAACTGAAGACGAACACTTGTTTGTTGATTGACTTCTGGTCTAACTTCAACAATCAACACGACGGATTGATTGGCAATTTTGATTCCCAAATCAATCAACTTTGCTCTTCTGGCGAATGCTTCTTGTTGGTCAAAGATGTTTTGTGGAACAGTATCACTACTACGAAATGCATAGGCCGCTCTCATGTATGGCGCATTCCCTAAAGAAGTGACAGTCTGCCAGCCTGGTTCACATTTCCCTGATAACCAAGAACGTAAATTCACTGCTCTCATAATTTGATTTTGTTGGATCTGCTCTAAGTGCGCGATTAAATACTCTAAAGGCTGCAATTCACTCAAGGGTAGTTCTTCAGTAGCAACACTCGGGACAAACCCTAGTAGCTTTGCTTCTTGAAGGGATTCATCTATCTGAACAACAACATAGCCGACTCGTTCTTCCCAAGTTTCTGGGGGAAAATAACACATGTGTTGTTGCAGATGTAGAGGACGACACTCCAAACGACCCACCCCTGGCAACTTTAGATCAGCCACATCAGCACACAGACGTATGACAGCATTCCAACTATCACTCAACGTTTTGTCAGCATTAATACTGATAAGTTCTAGGTAGTCATTCACTACCCAAACAGAAAGGGTATTTAACAAGACTTGTTGAGCTTTTGCAGGAGTAGGTTGCTGCTGGGCAAACTCTTGGGCAGTTCTTCGAGCTAGTTGAGTAATAGGCAACGTTAAAGCAAAATTGTCTAGCTCGGAAGTGATAAACGTCATAATCGAATCCCCGGTGAAGAATTTCTTCTCATTCTAAATATCGCTGACAATCGATAAAGTTACGCAATTATGATGCTGTGTTTAAGAACGATATTGTTGAATGTTGGCACAAAACAAGAGATAGTAACAAATGACAACAAATAACAAAGTTATGTGAATTGAAGCAATAATGCCAGATTAGTCGAGCTGTTTTAAAGTATCTTTAACCCACAGCATTCGTATATAGCTAAGAGCTTTGCTATCCATGTGCCAACTCCTAGGAATGAACTGTAATGTACCAACAGATATTTGCTTTTCTTTTGAGGGTTTTGCCTCACGAGGAGGAAAAACAGACGATCATCAAGATGGTTGGGGCATTGCTTTTTTTGAAGAAAAGGGATGTCGGGTTTTTTTAGATGCTAAGCCTTCAATAGCCTCTCCTATCGCTGATTTGGTACGCTGCTATCCCATCCACTCTACCCATGTGATTGCTCATATCCGCAAAGCTACACAAGGTAAAATTGCTTTAGAAAACTGCCATCCCTTTGTTCGGGAATTGTGGGAACGGTATTGGGTATTTGCACACAATGGTAATCTACAGGATTTTTATCCTGAAGGTGGGGAGTTTTATCGTGCAGTTGGTCAAACCGACAGTGAAAAAGCATTCTGTGTGATCTTAGAAAGGCTACGACGAGAATTTCCTACAGGAAAACCTCCTTTAGCAAAACTATACTCAGTGCTCAAGGACGTGAGTCAAACTCTGGCAGATAAAGGTATCTTTAACTACCTACTCTCAGATGGAGAACATTTTTTTGCTTACTGTTCAACTAAGCTCTGCTATATTGTGCGTCAAGCTCCTTTTGCTGCAGCTCACTTAATTGATGAGGATGTAACCGTTGATTTTCAGGAGTTGACCCGTAAGAGCGATCGCGTTGCTGTCATTGCTACGACTCCACTCACTGATAACGAAGTTTGGACTCCAATCCAGCCTGGGGAATTACTGGTGTTTCAAGACGGGGTACCGTTTAATTCTTTATGAACTACCCCACCGCACAGGCGGATGGGGTTTCTAAGCCCCCGTCCATCTGCGAGTCGAGCTTTTGACGCTTCTTCTGCCCAAGTTGCTTCATCGAACCCGTATGCTTGGGCTTGCGGGACGAGTCAGTAGAGCTTAGACATCCACAGTCTAAGAGGCTAGTTCCTAACCCCGGTTGCTTATTTGTTGCAACGTTGTACATCACCATCACAGATCCCCTGTCTCGTGGAATCTCAAAAGTGCAATTGTTACAGATGTGGTATCTGTTGGATAATTCTGCCCACTTCTTATGAGGAGTGCCACAATTAGGACAACGCTGTGATGGCTTGAGTTGCTTTGTAGGTAGCGCTATTACCAATCCGCCTTTGTGCTCAATCTTGTAGGCAATCATCTTATTTAGACTGCCAAATCCTACAGACAAGATTGACTTGTTTAATCCGGCTTTTTGCTTTTTGCGCTTACTACCCTTTTTAGCTTTGCGTGTCATCCCTTTGGTATTAAGATGTTCGGTCACTCCGATGTCATAACGACTAGCAATCTCTGAAGTGACTTTGTGCTGCCAATCTTTCCTGTGGTTACTAACTTTGCGTTGGAGTTTTGAGACTTGTTTACGAGCCTTTTTCCAACGTCTAGATGCTTTCACCTTTTTGGTGCGGTTGGGTGCACGCTTACGACGCAAAGCCTTGG
>JAJPJF010000345.1 GCA_021324415.1 Nostocales cyanobacterium Centralia_MAG_434 | reverse complement strand
GATACTTCAAATCTCGGGCAAAGGTGTGAGTTCCACTCCAATTTTGGTGCAGCGTATTATAAAGTTTCTGATTGAGAGTCTTAACTATGCTGGGGTTAGAGATTTTTACTCCAACAACATCTGGTGTTCTTGTATATCCTCGCCAAGGACTAATTTCCAGCACACCTTTGCGAGTGAAAACGACTCTAAATTGAGCAATTGGTTCATTGGGAATAGCACCGCGATTGGCTGGATTATAAAGTAGGTTAGGTAGGGGAGTGACGGCTACTGAATCATTTGCCCCTTTGTTAACTGGCTTATAGCCTACAATGGCTCCATCTGCTGCTACACCAACACGGTAAACTAATTCGTCTTTCACCGCTGAGCGATTTTTCCAGACAGAATTGACTTGGTTGTAAACTTGGCGGTTCAATGCACGTAATTGGGAGGGGTCGGTAATTTCTGGAACTGTGTTTAAAAGTGCTTCTAAATCACTAACAGCAGGTGATGCTGTAGGTATGGAGTTGGCAATAGGCGTAGGAGTAAGTGCAGCAGCAGTAGGACTAAATGTAGGAGTAGCTGCGATTTGTTCGTTAGATGAAGGTGTGGCGATCGCAGGCGTGGTGGTAGTGGTTGTTGCCGTATTGACACTCTTGGTTGGTGGAGTGACTTCTCCCTGTGTTTTTGGCTGTGGTGGGCGTGTTTGAGGAATGGGAATTAAGTTGAAAGCGATCGCTGCTACTGCCAAACTTGATACTCCTACAGTGGCAGGAACTGCTTGCTTGAGTAAGGCTTGGCTAGGACCACCGTAGTGTCTGCCAGTTGGTTGTAGTTGTAGTGACAGTTCTGGTAGAGTTTGGGTGTCAGCGAAAAATTGATCTACTGCTTCCACTAAATCAAATAGCTGTACTGTATTCAAATCGATTTGAATGGGCTGTTTGGCGGAATGATGAGCATCGGCGTCTTGAAATCCTGTTTCGGAATTCACCAGCAACCTGTGTCGGTTGCTGTCGATTTTCTGTAACTGCACTAACTCAGACTCTTGATTGTGTGCTTGTGCGTTGGGCACATTACTCAAAAATTCTTGAGCGTAAGCACTTACTGATCTTACCAAACTTTCAAAAAATTCCCGTCCTCCCATCAATGGTTGGCTATAGCCTGTCACAAAACATTCTGCATTCACCAATATTGATAGTTCCGGACGCAGTTCCTGAAAGTGAGCTGCCTTTGTAGCATCACTTAAACCCTCTAAAAGCAGCGTGCAATTAGGTAGACTATATTTACGTTGAATATTCATTCTACTTCACCGTCAAAAAGACTAATCCAGAACCGCTGCATTCCAGCTGTACCTGTACAAAATAGTAATTTTCCTAACAAATTGATTGCTAGCTCGTCTAATTTTTCATCAGAACTTAATGCTAGTATGCCAGAACGTCGCGGATGCATTCGGCTTTTAAAATGTGCTCTAAACCGTTCGAGGTAATTTGAAAGGCGTAAATTCTGTTCTAGTGGAATCTGTTTTTCGCTCAGTTGTTGATGTATCATGAGCAACTGACGGATGACAACTGTTAAGCGTCGCGCCATATAGCAAGCAATTACCACCAAAGCTTTTGCCTCAGTGATCGATAATGGTCGGCGAATGTGTGCTCTTCGCAAAGGATTAGTACTACGCATTCTCCATAGGTTTACCCGATTTTTAACAATTCCTTTCAAGTCCAACTCTTCAGCAAATGTCAAGATAGCTTCGGAGCCACCAATCTCCAAAGCTTCTATTGCCAGTAAAATCAGATCAATTTGTAACCGGGTTTTACGGGGACATCCCTGTCCCTCAATTGCCGGATCGGGTAAGGAATCCAGAACCATTGGCACTGACTGAGTAGTTGGACTATCAAACGGCGTTAAACTAGCAGAGACATTCATTATAAATACCTTGTACGGCGGCAATAGACTAGGTAAAACTAATTTAAGATACCAAACAAATAAAAATGAAAAACGTAAGCATGGTAGTGGCGAAATACGGGCCTCATATATAGATTACTGACTCTTGTCACTGAAACGTTTTCGCACAATAAGAATCAATCTATATCAATGCATAAGTTCACTCATCTGAGTTGGTTGTTTGATTACATTCCTAGCTTCGTGTAGATTCTCATAATCGTCAATTGAGAGAAACTAGAGTACTGATCCCCAGCGTATGACATTATAGTGTACGATTTTTCAGGTATCTGCCCACTATCCACTTGGAGGCTTCCAATTGGGGGAATGGGACTAGATCTGATACAGTTGTTGCACTCTTATTCGACGCTATCCTTTTTTATGGATTTGAAGTCTCTTATTCGTGACATTCCAGATTTTCCTAAACCTGGAATTTTATTTCGAGATATCACCACACTGCTAAGTGATCCAGAGGGACTGCGCTACACGACTGACCTATTGACTCAAAAGTGTGTTGATGCCAATCTCAAAGCAGACTACGTGGTAGCAATGGAGTCGCGGGGCTTCATTTTTGGCTCTCTGCTGGCTTATAAGTTAGGATCTGGTTTTATTCCTGTTCGTAAAAAAGGAAAGTTACCAGCAGCAGTTCACGTGATTGAATACACTCTTGAGTATGGTACAGACTGTTTGGAGATTCATCAAGACGCTCTAAAACCTGGTAACCGAGTTTTAATTGTCGATGATCTGATTGCCACAGGTGGAACCGCAGGTGCAACAGCAAATTTGGTGATGAACATTGGCTGCGAACTAGTAGGGTTTGGGTTTATCATCGAACTACAGGATTTACAAGGACGTAAAAACCTGCCAGATGTACCTATTATTACCCTTGTAGAATATTAGTCATGAGGTCATTGGTCATTCGTCACTGGTCATTCGTTATTGGTCATCGGGTGTAAATTCCAAAAAACAAAAGACAAAAGACCAAGGACAACAGACAAAGGACAAAAACCAATGACTAATGACAAAGGACAAATGACTAATGACAACAACAAGAATTTCCTGGGACACAAGTAGAGATTGGCTAATAAACATAGTCACGAATGAAACATTTATTTATGTAAGTAAACGGCTATTACAAGCGCTGTTGACTTTGTTGTTGGCATCAGCATTGTCGTTTCTCATCATTCAATTGGCTCCAGGAGATTATGTGGACACACTCAGGCAAAACCCCAAAATCTCGCCAGAAAGAATTGAAGAACTTAAGCGACAATTTGGTCTTGATCGCTCTTGGCCAGAACAGTATGGACTTTGGCTGTGGCGCATCATAACTCAGGGAGATTTTGGTACAAGTTTTGTATACCAACGCTCAGTAGCATCTCTACTATGGGAACGGGTACCAGCAACGTTGCTACTGGCGATTTCTTCTTTATTAGTGACCTGGGCGATCGCCATTCCCTTAGGAATTGTTGCCGCTGTCAAGCAAAATAGCTTTATTGACCGAATTTTACAAGTCATTAGCTATGCTGGACAAGGATTTCCTAGTTTTATTACAGCTTTATTACTGCTAATTTTTGCCCAAATGACCTCCCCTACTTTTCCAGTAGGTGGTATGACTAGCATCGATCACACCGAGCTATCATGGTTTGGCAAATTCCTCGACATCAGTTGGCATATGATTTTGCCAACTATCGCTTTAAGTATCACTAGTTTTGCTGGCTTGCAACGCTTCACTCGTGGTCAACTGTTGGACGTTTTACGTGAAGACTATATCCAAACAGCTCGTGCCAAAGGACTACCAGAAAACCGTGTTATTTACGTTCATGCTTTGCGCAATGCTATCAACCCCCTGATCACTTTGCTGGGTTTTGAACTAGCGGGTCTATTGAGTGGTGCTTTTATTGCCGAATTTTTCTTCAACTGGCCAGGTTTAGGGAGATTGACTATCCAGGCTGTACAGTCTCAAGATTTGTATTTACTCATGGCAAGTTTGATGATGGGCGCAGTACTATTAATTCTTGGTAATTTACTTGCAGACTTGCTGCTAAAAACTGTCGATCCTCGTATTAGCTTAGAAAGCTTGAATTAGTTGGGAGTGGAGCATAGGGCATAGGGCTATAGAGATTCCTCCCCCCTTGTCCTCCTTGTCTCCCTTGTCCTCCTTATCCCCCTTGTCCTCCTTATCTCCCTTGTCCTCCTTGTCCCCCTGCTCCCCTCCCCCCCTCTGCCCCCTCATCCATGTCTGAAGTTTACTATTTGGTACGCTCAAGAACTGACGGTCGTTATCTCGCTGCTCATCCCAACACTGACGAAGCAGTGGGCTATCTGTTGCTATTTCGCGAACACTTTGATGCCCTCAGCTACCTTAACACTCACGCCACTGGCTTGACAGATCGCTTTAGTGTGGAATCTCTAGCAAATAGTCAGATCAAGGATTTGCTCAAACGCTGGGGTTTTCAAGGTGTAGCTCTTGTTAGTGATCCACTATTACCTAGGGTTGAGTTTCTACAACAAAAGTGAAGAATTATTAATTTTTGTAGAAAATCTGCGCTAAGTTAAAGATTTTGTTAGTTTAGGTACAGAAGTTTTCGTCAATCTTTCCTTTATCTTCGGTTGTTTCTGACTATGACTCAATACAACAGGACGGAAGCCTAACGAACCTAAACTTCTGAACCTGAAAGGGTGAATCTTATGGCTCTCTTCACAGTGGTAAAACCAATTCCCCAACACACTGTAGTTGCTCCTACTCCCTTACCAACTGAAACAGCACCAGCAAACATTTCCGGCTATTTGGGTGGGTTAGCGCTTCTTACAGTGTTTATCTGGCCTATTACTGTAGGCTTCACTGTTGCTGCTATTCAGCTAACTGCTAATACCAATTGGTTCAGACACAGGGAATCTGACAATCCAACAGTTTCTTGAGACTACAATTTTGCGGCATAGTCATATGAATTTACTAAAGTATCTGCCAGTTTTTCTGCAAGCAGGCTGATTTTGATTGGGTGTAAGGAGGAGAAAATTTGGTGCTATCTAATGTTGTACAAGTAGCGATCATCCTCTTGAGCGTTGGGTTTGGCTTAGTAGTTCCCATAGGCATCTACGTAGTAAAGGTTTTCACTGATGAACAGCATACAGTGTTAGAGCGCTATACCTATCGCGTCCTGAAGATTAATCCTCAGGAGCAAATGACTTGGCAACGTTATAGCCAGGCTTTATTGCTATCCAATTTGATCATGGCGCTTTTAGGATATGGATTGCTTCGACTTCAAACCTTTTTACCCCTCAATCCCGATAAGATATCTGCAGTCTCTCCAGATCTTGCTTATAACACAACGATTTCGTTCATCACTAATACCAATTGGCAGTCCTATGGTGGTGAGACAACGCTGTCCTATTTTAGCCAGATGGCAGTTATCACCTTTTTGATGTTTACCTCAGCGGCAACTGGCTTAGCATCGGGAGTCGCAGTTATCCGCGGCTTGAGTCAAAGCGGTAGTAACCATCTGGGAAACTTTTGGGTAGACTTAACTCGAGGAATTTATCGGATATTTTTACCTATAAGTTTCTTGCTGGCGTTGATTTTTGTCTGGCAAGGTATGCCTCAGACTCTGGCTTCAGCAGCAAAAGCCACTACTCTAGAAGGTGGAACCCAAATTATTGCTCGTGGTCCTGTCGCTAGTCTTGAATCAATTAAGCACGTTGGCACCAATGGTGGAGGCTTTTTTAGTGCAAACGCATCTCACCCCTTTGAAAACCCAACACCCCTGACGAATACACTCCATATCTTATCAATGTTGCTGCTGGTTCCAGCACTCACCTACACTTTTGGAACTATGGTAAGAGCAAGGCGGCAAGGATGGGTGTTTTTTGGTGTATTTGCAGCTTTGTTTATTGGATTTTTAGCTGTTGTGTTTTCCGCAGAACAGATAGGCAACCCTCTATTGACTAAAGCAGGTGCTAACCAGGCTCTAAGTGCTCTGCAAAGCGGTGGTAACTTTGAAGGAAAAGAGATCAGGTTTGGTATTGCCCAGACCAGTTTATTTGTTACCACGACGACAGGTGCTACAACCGGCAGTGTCGATGCCATGCACGACAGCCTCACACCTATGGG
>JAJPJF010000201.1 GCA_021324415.1 Nostocales cyanobacterium Centralia_MAG_434 | reverse complement strand
GCCAGTTGCTACAACGGGGGGAACCCCAACGGACAGTTCGCTCAAGTCGGGAGACCCGCCCACGCGACTGTCCTCCGCAACGCACTGGCTCCTCCTAACTCCTAACTTTTTCCTAACGTGACTCTCGACTACGATATTGTGATCATTGGCGGTAGCCTTGCTGGACGCTATGCCGCGCTGAGTGCGACTCAACTAAAAGCCAAGGTTGCCTTGGTAGAACCCAAATCTAATGGTGGGTTACAATCGGTCGCTCGATTTTATGAGTTTATTTATTCCCAAATTCTCGGCGAAATTGGTAATTTTGCCCAAAGGCTAGGTGAGAGTGAGCCATTTGGTATTTATGCTCTATGTGCAGATTCGACAGAAAAATGCCAAATATCTGTGGATATGCCCCAAACAGCACTTTATGCTCACGCTGTTGTCTCTAATCTCCAGCAGCAATTGTCACCGACTGTTTTAGCTGCAAAAGGTGTAGATGTCATTGTTGGCAGTGGTCAATTTCAATCATCGCCTACTTTGGGATTTGCTATTAATAGCCGCTTGTTACGTGCACGCAGTTATTTACTTGCTACTTCTGTGTACGCATCTCCAAAGATTGAAGGACTACAACAAACTGGCTTCTTGACCCTATCCAATATTGGACAATCTTTAAGCAGCCCTACACTTTTAAAAAATTGGGTCATTATTGGTGGTGTTCCCCAAAGCATGGAACTTGGGCAAACTTTAGTGCGCTTAGGTTGCAACGTCACTTTGATTGTGGATCGTCCCTATATTCTCTCCCACCTTGATTCAGAAATCGCTCATCTGCTTTGCAGCCAATTAGAGGCAGATGGTGTGCGTATCCTTACTCAAACACAAGTCACGCAAGTAAGACGAATTGATAGTAAAAAGTGGATACAGGCGGGAGATAAGGCAATTGAGACTGATGAGATTGTTGTTGCAACTGGATATCAACCAAATATTGAATCTCTAAATTTGGCAGATGTAGGTGTGAAATGGCAACAGCATCGGCTCATAGTAAATGACAAACTACAAACAACCAATCCTCATATTTACGCTTGTGGAGATGTCATTGGTGGCTATGACTGTCTCAATCTTGCTATATATGAAGCGAATATCGCCCTGCAAAATGCGCTTTTTTTTCCTAGAGTTAAGGTTGATTATCGATGCATTCCTTGGGCTATAATGACTCACCCCATGGTCACGCAAGTCGGTCTGACGGAAGCGCAAGCCAAACGCCAATATGGTCATAATGAAGTTATCGTTTTGCAACAATATTTTAAAACATTAGTCGCTGCCCAACTCAGGGACGAAACCACAGGTATTTGTAAATTAATTGTCCTACGCAATGGCGAAATTGTAGGTGCTTCTGTCTTGGGGGCACAAGCCAGAGAAATTATTAATATTGTTGCTTTAGCGATCGCTCAAAAAATTAAAGTTAAGCACCTTGCAAATTTATCTACTGTCTCTCCCAGTTTTTCAGAAATCCTTGAGCAAACCGCAAAACAATGGACTCATCAAAGATTAAGTGACAACACAACCTTCCAAGGTCTTCTAGAAAACTTCTTCCACTTCCTCCGTCACTGGAACCTATAATCCAATTCCCCCCTGTCCTCCTTGTCCCCCTCGTCCTCCTCGTCCCCCCTGTCCCCCATCAAGGTTTGTTATTTTTGATGTTTTTTTGTTTAGAAGAGTTTTGACTACTAGGGTTACCTATCGAGATCACCTCCTGCTTTGTCAGATTTTCAGTAGCTTGCTCAAACAATGGTTGTAATTTATCTCGCCAGTATTGAATATTGGGTAGCTTTTCATGCTTATCTTTGTAAGCCAGCACTTTATCCCATTGCCGTTGAGCAAGCGCCGTATTGATATCATTGAATACAGCTTCTGCCTTAGCCCAATCTTGTTGCCAATGACTGACCATATCCGCTGTTTGTTGGATAGCAGAAGGACTTGAGGTGAGCGACTCCAAAAGAGCGATCGCTCCTTGCAAATCTCCTGATTCATACTTTTTTCGGGCTTGTTCGACAACTTTAGAACCATTCTCACCGTTATTTTTGTGTTCTGACTTTTCAGGGGATTGATTTGGTTCGTTGGCAGTAGGTTTTGATTTATGCTTAGGATTTGAGTGATCAGCAATTAAGCCCCGATCATCCACAACTTTTACTGCAATTCCTTTGTCTCGAAGGCAGGAGACCCATTCTTCGTTATTTTTAACCATATCAGCATGTGCCCAAGCTGTCTGTATGGGGTCAAGTTTGACCTGAACCCAATTGTGTTTTGTTCGCTTGCCAGTCACTACAAATTTGGTATCTTCAGTAATAGTTTTTACGATAGTGTCAGAGTTTATATAACTAGGCTCAGAACGCAGGTTAGAATTGCCCATAACTAAAGCTAAGCAGTTTTGTGCTAAAGAAGAGTCCTCACCAATTAGGTTTGTGGTAAAGGTTTCTACATTCTTAACAATGACTGGGGCAAGAGCAGCCGCACCAACTGCTAACCCTAATAAAATTAATAGCTGCAATAGATCTGGTCCAGCAGAACTGTTCTTGACAGGTTGGGCAATTGCTGCCACTCGAGTAGCAGGATATGCTGGAGCAATGGCGATCGTTTTCTGGTGAGATTGTGGAGAGGATGATTGATTTGGTTGGTAGCCTGCATTCTGTGGGTATTTCTCACCTCCAAAAGGCGAAGAAATCGACTGTAAAGCTTGCAGTACTTCCGATGCGCTTTGGTAGCGGTCTTTGAAGTGATAATGCACCATCTTAGTTAAGACCTCTGCCAACTCATTGCTGACAGGAACCAAATGCTGCCAAAGAATTTCCCCCGTATGAGGGTCTTCTTGCAAGTCCATGGGTGGGACTCCTGTCAGTGCTTGAATAGCAATAATACCCAAAGCATAAACATCACTGTTTGGGCGGGGTTTACCCTGTCCTTGTTCAGTTGGCATATAGCCAGGAGTTCCAATTGCTACCGTGGCTGAAGGGTATCCGACTGCTGTAAACATGAGTGTTCGCGAAGCATGCATGCTGGATGCTCGCAGCTGTTTGACAGCCCCAAAGTCAACTAAAACTAATTTCTTATCAGAAGCACGACGTATGATATTATCTGGTTTGATATCTCGGTGAATCACCCCTTGGCGATGTACAAAAATCAATATACCTAAAACTTCTCGCAACAGTTGAATCACTTGAGCTTCGCTCCATCTGCTGTTGGGGAGTAGTTCTGTACTCAAGGGATGACCTTCTACAAATTCTTGTACTAAGTAAAATTCTTGGTTATCGTCAAAATATGCGAGAAGTCGAGGAATTTGGTCGTGGTTTCCTAATTTTTCCAGTGTTTCAGCTTCGCCATGAAACAGGCGCTTAGCAGTATCAAATACTTTAGGATCGGTGTTGGCGGGTTTGAGGTGCTTGACAACACAGATAGGATTGCCCGGTCGCTTAGTATCTTGGGCAATGTATGTTTGACCAAATCCTCCCGTGGCGAGGACTCTGATAACTTGATAACGATGGTCTAGCAATTTGCCTATCATATTCACTCCCCAGGTGTGGCACCCATTGTTTGAGGTGGGTAATAAATATCTCCAAAACTTTTTCTCTAAAATCCGCTATCTTGAGAAAAGATTTGGATGTATAACCCTGTTTTTTAATAAATACACATTGTTAATTTTTCTTTCAAGAGCCCTTTTAATTAAACATGCCACCTAAGATAGCCGATACAGTTGCATGGCAACAGGCTGAACTTCTCATGCAACCTGTGTTTATCCGTGTTGTTGATAATATTCGCAAGCTGCTTGAGGTATCTTCTTGGAAAGGAAGTTACCAGGATGTCATGATTTGGCCTGCTGGCACAACTGAAGAAACAAAAGCGATTGTGACCCAGCTTTTGCAAGAACTGGAAACTGCACAACCAGAACAAGCTGTGGAGATTAGAGAAACCCTTTCCCGTCTACCGTTACCCCATCCAGGATATCATCTGTGTTTGCAACGTCAAGAGCAAACAGTTAGTATCGATATGTGGGATTTGTGTTACCAAGTGTGTTTTCTTGACTACAGTCCAGGCGATGAGGGAGTTCAGATTGATACGAGTTTAATTGATGAAACAGGAGATGTAGACTGGCTGCGTCTAGATATTAAGGCAAGAGAACTCGTTGAGCAGATGTTTGAAAATTTACCACAGTGACCTAATTGTAAGCCCCTCTTTGCTTACAAAGAGGGGCATAAATTTTTTTTAAGTAGGCTGAAATTTTGGAGACGATTGCTTACAATCCAGCGTGATAATCCTTGAAGGACTGATAGCCAATGTCAGTCTTGTATAGATGACATTTGTCTGTAATTTGCTTGAGTAAAGACCAAGAAAATCGACACTCCCGCAAGGAAGATCCCCAATTTTGTCGCAAGCTTTGATGAGCTAGCCGCAAATTGTAAGAGGGAATAGCAGTAGAAAGATGGTGGGGAACATGAACGTTAATATCGTGGCAAAGAAATTCTATCCATCGGGGATAATCGCAGTGAACTGTACCAGATAGCTGTGCAGCCACAGCATTCCACTCAGACTCTGCTACAAAAGGAACATCTGGAGAAGTATGGTGAATCAAGGTAAAGGTACTCATCCAAAAATGGTAAACCAGCCATGGAGCAAGCCAAAATTTGACAAATCCCCAGATACCGGTTGTAGCGATCAGAGTGGGGAAAGTGATCGCTGCAAATAGCACGACCACAACAGCAGAGAGCTTTACTCCTGCTTGATCTTTGACTTTAAACTTCCGCCAATCAAAGTGTAGAGCGACCCAATGTCCAATTGAGCCTACCCACCATAAACGGTTGCGCATGAAACCCTCAAAGCTCCATTGCCCAATTTTTCCCCAACTTTCATAAACTTGTGGACGAATTGGGTGCCAAGCATTATCTTCGTCAAGTTTGTTTGTATGAGTGTGGTGATAATTATGTTGAATTCGCCAACCGTGAAATGGATAGATCAAAGGCATCATCAATAAATGCCCTACTAAATCATTTACCCATCGGCGTTTAGCAAATGAACGATGACCACAATCGTGTGCAATCACAAAAAAACCTGTTAAAGCAGTACCTGTAAAAATCCAGGCTAAAGGTAAGAGAAACCAAGGAGCAATTGTGAGAGTGAAGTAGCCTAAGCCAACTGCCAAAACACTGGCTATGACTTTTGTCCAAGCTTTGCCTCGATCCTGCATGAAGCATTCTTTTGGCAGGCTTTTAATCACATCTTTGAGCTTCAAATCGGAGTTAATAAAGTTCTGAACTGGCTTTTGGCTGTTGATTATTGATGTAGTCATGAATACCCGAAAAACAACAAAACCCCGTACAAAGTCACGAAATATAACGTGACCTGCCGTAAAGTTTCTTAATATATAGCGTCTTGGATTATACAACAAAATCCATAGATTCAAACCCCCGCTGAATATTTGGGCAGGAACCCAAAAGCGAGGGCTGGTAAAATTCGTAGGAATTTCTCTAAACAAGATGACGATCTTGCTGTTTATTCCATACGCTCTTTGGAAATACTCGTCACCTCACTATCGTCTAAAGCCAGTGAGTCATTGGTCATTGGGTAAAAACAAAGGACAAAGAAATGACCAATGACAAAAACAAATCGCCCCTACTGCTTTTTCTCGGCTAGTTTCACGTTTGTAGCCAGACCAAGTGCTTGCAGCAATTGGATAGTCATCCAAGTTACATCTATTTCCCACCACTCTAGCCCATGACGAGCTGAGTACTGATAGGCGTGGTGATTGTTATGCCAGCCTTCGCCGAAGACCAGTAGAGCTACCCACCAGCAGTTAGTTGATTTGTCTCCAGATTCGTGGCTGCGATAGCCAAATTTGTGAGTCGCGCTGTTAACTAACCAAGTGCAGTGCCAAACAAAGACAATACGAGCAAAAATCCCCCAAATAACAAACGACCAGCCACCAAGCAGTAAGAGAACTACACCCAAAGCCAACTGGATGAAAATAAAATTTTTCTGGAAAAACTGATAAACTGGGTCGTCAGCGATGTCTTTAGTGAAACGTGGAATTTCTAATTCATCTTCTCTATGAAAAATTAGCCAACCCATGTGGCTCCACCAGAAACCTTTGTTGGAATCATGGGGATCATAGTTTTGATCTGAGTGTAAATGGTGTATGCGGTGTGTCCCCACCCACTCAATGACTCCTCCTTGGCAGGCAAGTGTACCGCAAAAAACGAGAAAATACTCCAACCACTTGGGAGCTTGAAAACTGCGGTGGGTGACAAGGCGGTGAAATCCTAGAGTGATACCTAAGCCGCCCGTAACCCAGTAGAGAAAGAAAGCAACACCCACTGCTTGCCAGCTAAAGTTACTGGGAAGCAGAGCTAATAAAGCTCCGATGTGTAGCCCAATGAAAAATAGGGTGTTAACCCAGTTGATTTGACGTTTTGTTGAGGTAGCAATTGTCATGCAGTAACCTGAATAGGAATTGTTCAGCCTAATCTGCGTGATTCTAAAATCCGCATGTCTAAATTTTTTTGAATGAGGAAGTAATGAACAGCTTGGAACAGCTGCAAAAAGCAGAACAGGCACTGTTACAGATTTTTTCTAAAATTGACGCTCAGGTCAAGCAAAATCTCAAAAGAGTGCTCAATGCCTTTCGAAATCATCAAGTTGGTGCACACCATTTTGCAGGTGTGAGCGGCTACGGTCATGATGATTTAGGGAGAGAAATTTTAGACAAAGTCTTTGCTGAAGTTATGGGTGCTGAGGCGGCGGTGGTGCGGGTGCAGTTTGTTTCTGGAACCCACGCGATCGCTTGTGCCTTATTTGGTATCCTCCGTCCTGGTGATGAAATGGTGGCAGTAGCAGGTGCTCCATATGACACACTCGAAGAAGTGATTGGCTTGCGAGGTCAAGGTCAAGGCTCACTTATCGATTTTGGCATTCGCTATCGCCAATTGAACCTTACAAAAGAAGGAACTATAGATTGGGAAGCTTTATCCTGTGGAATGACACAGAATACCAGTTTAGTCTTAATTCAGCGATCTTGCGGCTATTCTTGGCGACCAAGTCTATCAATTGCCGAAATTGAAAAAATTATTCATTTGGTAAAAAAGCAAAATCCTAACATAATCTGCTTTGTCGATAACTGCTACGGTGAATTCATTGAAACCCAGGAACCCACTGGAGTCGGTGCTGATTTGATGGCAGGATCGTTGATTAAAAATCCAGGTGGCACTATTGTCAACGCTGGGGGTTATGTTGCTGGTCGCGCTGACTTAGTAGAAAAAGCTGCGTGTCGCCTCACCGCGCCTGGAATTGGTAGTTATGGAGGTGCGACTTTTGACCAAAATCGCCTCCTATTCCAGGGATTGTTTCTAGCACCACAAATGGTAGGAGAAGCAATGAAAGGAACTCACTTGACTGGTTATATCTTTGACCAGTTAGGTTATCCCGTCAATCCCGCACCCTTTGCTCCTCGCCGGGACGTGATTCAGGCAATTAAGCTGGGTTCTAAAGAAAAGCTCATTGCCTTCTGTAAGGCAATTCAACAAAACTCTCCCATTGGTTCCTACCTTGACCCTGAACCAGCCCAAATGCCAGGGTATGAGAGTGATGTGGTTATGGCAGGAGGGACGTTTATTGAAGGCAGTACTTTAGAATTTTCCGCAGATGGTCCCTTACGAGAACCATACGTGGTTTACTGCCAAGGCGGTACTCATTGGACTCATGTGGCGATCGCCCTAGAGGCTGCGATCGAGGCTATAGGTCCTGCTTGAAGATTGTTGAATCTGGTGTCAATGACCCACACTCCTTTTCGTGTGAGTGTAGTGCTCTGTCCCATTATTTTGCGGGGTTCGTCGTGAGCACTTCAGTGCTCAATTTCCAGTACTAAAGTGCTTATTACGAACTTTCACCACCCCTCAGAATTCATAGGACAGACCAGTAGCGGTTCATCATATTAATTCTGAGAAGTAACAGATACACGTGAGTGTTGGAAAGGTGTTACGTGAATGTTAAATTGTGCTGCCAGTCAACGCAACTTACGGAATTTTATCTGATTGATATAATTATGTTAGTGACTCCTTAATGAATAGATGATACAGTTTATATGCTAAGTATCACTATTAACCATTATTTAATATGGAATATTAATCCTATTCTATCAGACAGCTTTTAGATTCTGTAAGTAGCGGTAGTATAAGAATTCCAGCCTTCCAACGTGGTTTTGTATGGGACATGGATAGGGAGGGTAGCATACTTAATGGACAGTATTTATAGAAGTATAGAAGCCACTAAATACGTCTCATACGAGTGGCTTCTTCGTAGACTAAATCAGTTTATAATCCTTGCTTTTAGCACTTTTTTACTAAATGTCTATAGTTTCATTTTTTAAGGATACGAAATGTTGCATCCAAAGAAGCTGCTATTTGCATAAATACCTGACCAACTGTAGAAGTGGGATCTGTTAAAGTCAGGGGGTATCCTTGATCGCCTCCTGCACAAATTTTTGCATTGATTGGCACCTGTCCCAGCAAAGGGGTATGAAGTTCTGTTGCTAGCTGTTGACCACCACCACTGCCAAAAATGGGAGTTGGTTCTCCACAGTGATCACAGATCAGGTAGCTCATATTTTCAATAATGCCTAAAACTGGAACACCAACCTGACGAAACATATGAATGCTACGCCGGACATCTGATATTGCCACTTGCTGAGGCGTTGCCACTAAAATCACCCCACAGATGGGACTTTCTTGCACAATTGTAATTTGGGCATCGCCTGTACCTGGGGGCAAATCAATCAGTAAGTAGTCGAGATCACCCCAGGCGACTTCGTGAATGAACTGGGTCACAATTTTATGCAAAACAGGACCACGCCATGCCAAAGGATGATCAGGTTCTGCTAGTAACCCAACTGACATGATCTTAATGCCGTGAGCTTCCAAAGGTACAAAACGTTGTCCGTTTGGGGTGTCTAGCACGCTCACATCTGTTTGTCCCAATCCCATCATCTGAGGTACATTAGGACCATACACATCAGCATCTAGTAGCCCAACCTTTGCTCCTTGTAAACTTAGGGCAACTGCTAGATTCACTGAGACAGTTGATTTGCCAACGCCACCTTTACCACTAGAAATTGCTAGAGTCGTTTTGATTCCAGGAATGGTGCAAATATGTACGTATACTTTTTTACACCAGGATAGCGTTGACAAAGCCGACTGAATTTGATCTTCTAAGTGGTGTTGATGCTGCCCAATATAAAGGCGTAGGTAAACATAGTTATCTACAACCCTTAGATTACGAACCATTCCCAAACTGACAATATTATTTTTGAGAATTGGTTCGTTGATCTGCTTGAGACAGTGAATCACCTCTTGTTGCTGGCGGCTTTGAGAGTCAGATTCTGCACGAGCTTGCTCTTTATAAGAATCATCACTAGGCATGGGCTGAACCTTGCTGAGATTCCTGAATGGTTTGAATGGCTCGTTGTGCGTGAATAGAAACGTCTTGATCTGGGTCGTCTAAGGCTTGTTGGAGGGCATTGAGTGCAGTAGGGTTCTTGAGAATGCCAAGTGCGATCGCCGCATCTCGACGAACATCCGAGTATTCATCAGTCAATGCTTTCACGAATGCAGGTAGAAATTGCTCATCGGGTATTTTTTGTAATGCTTGAATAGCAAATTTACGGACTTGCCAATGTTCATCCTCTAGGGCATTCCTAAGTGCTGGCAATGCTTCAGGCGATGCATGAAGTGCTAAGGATTTAGCTGCATTACGGCGTACTTGCCAATCCGCATCTGATGTCAGCACTTGAGAGAGTAAGCTCACAACCTCCTGATCTGCCAAATGCCCAAGAGTGAGAGCAGCCGCACGGCGTACTGTTGGATCTGAATCTGCTATTAAAACTAGGGCAGGTTGACACCGTTCCACTTGATTAAGATACCGAAGTGTGGTGATAGCTGCTTCTCTTAAAGCTGGCTGTTCTGCTTCAAAGAAGGGCAACACATAAGGTAAAGATTGAACATCGTGAATTTTTCTTAACAGAATCAGCACACTTAACTGTACATTGAGATTGTCTTTCTGGAGAGCATCCAAAAGTAGCAAGAGATGGTCAGGTGTGACTAGCTCCCCTAAGGCTGACTGTGCTTCTTGACGAATTTCAGCATCAGGTGATTCTAAGCAGGTCAGCAACGCCGGCACAGCTTTGGGATTAGCCAACTCCCACAAGGCTGTTACTGCCAACTTTTGCACTGTAGGGCTTTCATCGTCTAAGGCTGTGATCAATGGTTCTACAGCTGCCTCCTCACCCAAATGTTGCAAGGCTTTCACAGCCACTAAGCGATCGCTTAGTTCTTCTGATTGCAGCATGTCTAGCCATTGGTTCAGATCCGAATCCGTATCAGCAAACATGTTTTCTATTCTTAAAGTATTACCGTAATAGAAATGGAATTTGTACTGTGATTGCGTTTGTTGGGCATTCTTTCTCACAAGGTAGGCAGAACCAACATTCATCGTACTTCATGTATGCCTTACCTGTTTCAGGATTCTTGGCCAAAACGTCTAGCGGACAAACTTCAATGCACGCTGTACATTTTTCCAAACACTTCGACTCATCAACAATGACAGGAACATCGACTCTTTGGATTGCTAAAGCCATAAAATTTGTTACCCCCCTAATCCCTAACGAACTGCAACATCATAAACATCTTTTTCTAGATCTACATCCACCACATATGGCTCAACTGGGCGCTTAAAGAGAATCATCTCTCCCGATTCGTGCTTTTTCAAGTTAACGTGGCAGAACCATTCATCATTGTTTTTCTCTGGGTAGTCTAATCGGTAGTGGTATAGTCCCCATCGGCTTTCTCGCCGATAGAGCGATGAACGTGCTGCCATTTCTGCGCAATCGCGAATAAAGTGAACCTCCATACACCGCATGAGTTCATGAGGATCACGAGCACCCATCATGTCTAAGGTTGCTTCGTAGCGGGTAAAGTAGTTTAACCCTATTTCCATCTTGTGACCGACTTTGGGTGGTTGGAGATAATCGTTGACCAATCTGCGCAATTTATACTCCACTTGGGTATGGGGGATTCCATTCGGGCGAGTGAGCGGTGCATAGATGCGAGCTTTCTCTGCCTCCAAAAAATCTAAATCAGGCTCGATATGCTCCAAATTTTGCAGATATTCCACAGCATGGGTACCCGCTATTCTTCCAAAAACGAATGCCCCAATCATATAATTGTGGGGAACACCCGCCATATCACCCGCTGCATACAATCCTGGAATAGTTGTTTGTGCGTTCTCATTCACCCAAACCCCAGATGCACTGTGACCACTGCACAAGCCAATCTCAGAAATGTGCATTTCTACACCATGAGTTCGGTAATTTTCTCCTCGCCCTTGATGGAAACGCCCACGACTAGGGCGTTCGTTTGACCAAAGAATTGATTCAATCTCAGCGATAGTGTCTTCATCAAGGTGGGTCATTTTGAGTTGGATTGGTCCTTTCCCAGAGTTTAGTTCTTTCCAAACCTCCAGCATCATCTGACCGCTCCAATAATCACACCGGATGAAGCGATAACCTTCCGCATTGGCAGTGTAAGCACCAAAGGGACCAGCAACATAAGCACACGCAGGTCCGTTGTAGTCTTTGATCAAGGGATTGATCTGAAAGCACTCAATATTTGTTAACTCTGCTCCAGCGTGATATGCCATTGAGTAACCATCCCCTGCATTTGTGGGATTTTCATAGGTGCCGTAGAGATAACCAGACAGTGGAAGCCCTAAACGTCCACAAGCGCCGGTGCAGAGAATAACTGCTTTTGCTTGAATAATGACAAAATCTCCTGAACGCACGTCAAACCCAACTGCACCGATCGCACGTCCATTGCTGACTAAGACGCGAGTAGCCATGACGCGATTGGTCACCTTAACTTGGTGTCGTTTCACCTGACGGGTCAAAATCGTCTTGAGATCCTTACCTTCTGGCATCGGTAATACATATTTACCTACTCGATGCACTTGTTTTAAATCGTAATTGCCTTGAGGGTCTTTTTGAAACTTAACTCCCCAACTTTCCAGTTCTTGGATCACTTCAAAGCCAAGCTTACCAGTTTGGTAAACCGCTTTCTGGTTCAGAATGCCGTCATTGGCAACAGTTACCTCACGAACATACTGTTCTGGGGTTGAATTGCCGGGGATCACCGCTGTGTTGACACCATCCATGCCCATAGCGATCGCGCCACTGCGACGAATATTTGCCTTCTCTAAAATCAAGACATCACTATCGGGATTTGCTTGCTTTGCCTTGATTGCAGCCATTGTTCCCGCTGTTCCGCCGCCAATCACTAGAACATCCGTCTGTATCCGTTGTGTGTTGATTTGAATATCCACCCTGAACTCCTCTGTAATAGTTGCAATCAAAGTAACTAATTTAACGCCATACTTTTCAGCGTTTCTTCCCGAATCAATTCAAAAACTTGCCGACTCAGTGTGATAAATTCAGGTGACAAAAAACTATCTGTATGGCGAGGACGTTCTAGAGACACATCAATCTTCGCTTTAATATTACCTGGATTAAAACCCATAACAAAGATTTTGTCACTTAGAAAAACAGCTTCCTCAATATCATGAGTCACAAAAATAACCGTTGTCTTGAGATGGCTCCAAATCGATAACAATAACTCCCGCATCATTTGACGTGTTTGGGCATCCAAAGCTGCAAACGGTTCATCCATCAATAATACTGAAGGGGAGTTTACCAAGGCTCTAATAATACTTGCACGTTGTTGCATCCCTCCTGATAATTGATGTGGATAGGAATGACGGTGCTTATAGAGACCCACTCGATTTAAGTAATCATTCACCAACTCTTGTCGTTCTGATTTTGGCACTCCCCGAATTTTCAGCCCAAACTCGACGTTCTCAAATGTTGTTTTCCAAGGCAACAAAGAATACTGTTGGAAAACAAAACCTCGGTCAGCACCAGGACCACTGACTTGTTGTTTGTCAATCACAACACAGCCGCTTGTTGGCTTGATGAAACCAGCAATTACATTCAGAATTGTTGATTTTCCACAGCCTGAAGGGCCTAATAGACATGCAAATTCCCCCGGACGAAGTTGAAGGTTGATAGAATCTAAAACCTGCACCGTATGTCCCTTTCGCTGAAATGAGACAGATAGATTCTCAATCTCAACGAATCCCTTCAGTGTTTGCACCGAACTGATATCCGCCAGTGTTGTCATTACTTAATAGACCTCCTGGACATGCAGTTATCTCAAAAATGTCAAAAAATACTCAAAGTGAGTTTATAAACTCTGTTTCTTTGTCACGCGCCACGGCATAAGTAACCGTGTCAGCTGATCGACCGCATAGGTGCTAGAGGCACCCATTAAACCAATCAGTAACATTCCCATCACGATTGGGGGATAATTGGATGTCACATAGGACTCCCAAGTCAGATAACCGATTCCATAACGACCTGCCAGAATTTCAGCCGTTACCAAGCAGAACCAGGCGTTACCCATGCCAATCACTAAACCACTGGCAATACTGGGCATTGCGCCTGGCACCACAATATCTTTGAACAAATGCCATGGCTTTGCTCCTAAGCATTGACCCACCCGCAGCAATAATAGGTCTGTATTCTCGACGCCTCGGATTGTGCTGATGAGAATTGGAAAGAATGCACCGATGAACGTAATGTAAATCATTCCAGATTCTGAAGAAGGAAACATCAGGATCGCTAGAGGAATCCAGGCAACAGCAGGAATAGGTCTGAGGATTTCCAAGGGTGGAAAGATCAAGTCTTCAATCTGCTGGAACCAACCTATTAATATGCCCAGACTGATGCCAACGACAGAGGCGATCGCAAAGCCAGAGAGCACGCGAACTGCACTTGCCCAAATGTGTAACATCGGGTTGTTGGAGAAGAACTGGAAAGTTGAACCCAGAACCTCCAAGGGTGATGGCAGAAATGCGAAGTTAATAAATAAGTTGAATTTGATGGTACACAGCAGTTGCCAAAGACCGAAAAATAACACTAGGGAAAGAACTCGCCTGATTCCCTTGGGGTTAAACATGAGCAGGAAGGGCGATCGCTCATGGCGTTGCAATACATTTAATGAGCGGTCAATCATGGTGCTGAAGCCTCCAAACAGACTCCTGTACCGTTCAAAGAATACCTATTTTTCGATGAACTTTTGTCGTGGCAAAAGAGTAGCCTTGATTGACAAAACTCAGAAAATGGATCACACATCGAATACCTCCAGATAAGTAGGTGCCCCCAAAGTAGCTTCTCATAAATTTCCCTGCGCTGTGGTAACAATACTCACAGCTATTGTTTAAGTTTTATGACTTTGATGGTTGCTTAGATTGAGCATAGGATTGCTGTAGTTCAGTAAAATCAACAACCTTGACACCTAAATTCTGAGCAAACTCTTGAGCATCTTTCTGGGTTAAAAATGCAGAAACTTCATTGCCATTTTGAACATAGAAGGAATTTTGTGCAAGTAGTTTCCAGCCATTATTGCGATCATGAACAAAGATGACTCCTTCATCTGGTTTATGTTCAGCCTTCAGCTTTTGTAACATTGTTAGTAGGTTATTGATTGAAGTAAAATTCATGACCTTGTCGTTACCTTTAAGCCAAAGTTGAGCTGCCATTTTAGGATCTTTAATTGGTTCCTTGGTTTGGGCATCTTCACCTGAAATCACAAAGTCTTTTGCATTTGCGATCTCATCATAATTGAGACCCACTTCTTTCATGGCTTGCCGCAAGTAGCTATCGTCTGCCCACTTTGTCACATCTTCAGGATTAACATTAGCCTCTAGCCTGCCCAATCTCTGCAAAGTCACCACGCTATTTTTTAAAGCCTTAAAGTTAACTGGACGAATTGTTGGATTAATTTGTTGTACTCCAGAAGGACCAAGAAACATGTAGACCACTTCACGTTCAACTCCACACCATTTCTCAATCTTGCTTGCCATTGCTTCTGGCTGCTCTCGAAACATCTTATTTGCCTCTAATAATGCTTTGAGATAAGCCACAACAATTTCTGGATTCTCTTTAGCAAAATCTGAGCGGACTAACACCCCATGAAAGGTTGGAATTCCTGTTTGTGCTCCATCAAAAATCTTTCTAGCAAAACCACGAAAAGGAAATAGCTCACCGAAAGGAACAAAGTTAGCATGAGCATCAATTTGCCCTGTTTTCAAACTACTTCCTCCGACTTCCGGAGATTGGCTAACCAGAGTTAAATCTTTCTGCGGATTAAGTCCTGCATCTCTTAAAGCTTTCAATAACATTCCATGCGCAGCTGATCCAAAAGGTACAGAAACTTGCTTACCCTTGAGATCTTTTAAACTATTCACAGAACTATTTTTAGGAACCATCACGGCATTCCCCGCACCATTTGGACTATAGGCAAGACTTGCGATGTAAATTGTTTTTACACCATTTCCTTTCTGCTGAAAAGTTGTCATATTAATGGTTGCGGGAAAGTCACCCATCATTCCAATATCAAGTTGATTTGCCAACATCTTGTTGGTCACAGGAGGTCCTGATGTATAGCTTGTCCACTCGATTTTGTATTGTACGTTTTCATATTTACCAGTCTTAGGTAAGTACTTTTCTAAAAGTTTCTCTTCCCGAATGACTGCTCCTCCTGTGACTGTGTTAACTGTCTGATCTTGGGTTCCAATTGCTATGCGAATGACTTTTTTGGTAGAAGCACTGCTGGCACTATTGGGCGAATTTTTGTCAGAGGTCTGATTAGAACAAGCACTTGTAACAACTAGAGAAATTACTAGTAAGCAAGATAGTAAGTTCCTACGAGACATCTGGTTTTGCCACATAACAAAATAAATCCTTATTTGATTAAGTTAATTCAAGGGAAAACAGTCAGCTTTTATCAAGTTAATGCGGGGGTATAAGGGCGAGGAGTACTGGACAATTTTCCCATAAATCAAAAACCAAACTTGTAACATTGTTACTGATCTGTCACCAAAATTGTTAGCTATTGGTGATTTTTGTTGCCGAAAAGCACATACAACAGATGAAAAGCTAAGTTAAGATATAGTCAAATATGAGACTTTTTGTAGTTAAAATACACTTGACGCACGATCATATATCTTGCTACTGTTTAAACCTAATACAGAGTGCATTTTAAAACCAATAGATCTCATTTAGCTCGATATCTAAAAATAGCACCTTCAATATTTATTATTTTGATCAAGCATGGGTCAAGATTTAACCTTGACTGTGTTCTATCATGTCAATGCATCTACCAAACTGCAGCCATTTATAATATTTAGCTCTTAGAGGGTATCAGTTTATTGGTATCGATGATTCCCCAAGAGGAATCAAAAGGTGCTATTTAAAGTCATCAGCTTTGTCATCATTGTCATCTTGGCAAAGTCTACTGATTTTTTATCCCGCCGTTACCTAGTTACATTGGAGTATCGGATTTTCTCAGTAGTCTATTAAGATGCTGATGTCTGACTCGACATGCTCCAAAAGCACCAGGATCACTATAAAACTTGTTTCTCTGGTGCTACTCACCACTAACCAATTAACCTCATTTATTCCATGTAGAAGCTATGGGAACCGTGCTAGTTGTTGAGGATTCGTTAACTGATATGCAAATTTTGATCGGTTGTCTTCAGAAAGGGGGCATTGACGTTTTGATTGCCCAAACTGGAGAAGAAGCCATGGCCACTATTAGCCGACACAAGCCTGATGTTGTCCTTTTGGATGTTGTGCTACCTGGCTGTAGTGGATTTGAGGTTTGTCGTGAACTCAAGGAGAACGCCGAGACAAATAGTATTCCCATCGTTTTGTGCTCCACTAAGGGGGGCGAAATGGATAAATTCTGGGGTATGAAGCAGGGAGCATCTGCTTACTTGACAAAACCGATTGACCAAGAAGAATTAGTGCGCACAATCAAACTGCTCATAAAAAAAAGTAGTGAAGTCTGAAGCAACTCTAATGAATGACTCTTCATTCCTGCCAAATGCAAGCTCATCCTCTAGGAATAAGCAAGACCCATCGCTGGTACCAGTGTCGGGACAGGGTGAACAGTTTTTGCGATTACATGTTGCGCTAGACATGACAGCTCTGTTACCCATTCAACAGGTAGCTGAGGTGTTGACGATCCCTATAGGCGCAATTGTGCCGATTCCTCACATGCCACCTTGGGTGATGGGAGTTTATAACTGGCGAGGTGAAGTTCTTTGGATGGTCGATCTGGGTCACTTGTGTGGGCTTGCTTCCTGGTATGAGCAAGAGACTAGTCCTTCAGTTTATGAGGCAATTGTGTTGCAACTAACAGAACCTTCATCTACACAGACTCAAGCGAAAAGCCAGACGCTAGGGCTAGTTGTTGATCGAGTTGAGGATATTGAATGGTGTGCCTGGCAAGCCATTCAGTGCCCTCCGGGCTTTACACTAAATCCTCAATTAACACAAATTGTGCGTGGATATTGGTGGAAATCTAACGACGTGATGTTAGCTGTTTTAGACGGAGATGCCATTCTCCACGCTATGCCTCGGTAGTCAGAAACGAAGTATATATACTTATTTATTCATTATTATGGTTCAAAAGCCATTCAAGTCCAGCCCTGATGAAGACCAACCCTCTAAGTTTGTAGGTCAGCAGAGCTCTGATTTGAGCTATACAACTTATATTAATGCTCTATCACCTGATCAGAAACAGCCCCTGCCATTGCGCCGAACTTTTAAATCACCTCTTTCAGAAAAAATCGAGCCGATAGACGAGAACTTACAAAGGTCTCGTTTAGGGAGACTGATTCACTGGTGGCAAGGTATTAATGTCAAAACAAAAGCTACCTCACTCGCTGTTGCGATGAGTACAATTCCAGTGTTAGCAATTGGGGTCACAGCCTATTACTTTGCTAATCAGTCGATTACTCGGCAAGTAGAAGCCTTTGGCAAAGAGAAAGTCGTTGATTTACAACAGAAAGCTAACCTGTTTATGCGTCAACGCTTTGGCGATATCCAGGTGATGGCAAGCCTAGATGTGTTTACTGATCCTGAGTTGCGATCAAGGATGACAGACCAAGATAAAGTGGCCGTTCTGACCCGCCTTATGAATAGTCATGGCATCTATGACAGCATTGCTATCTTTGACTTACAAGGGAATGTAGTTGCTCAAACGGCAGGTCCTCCTCTTAGCAACCAGCTCAACCAAGATTATATTCAAGCAGCCTTAAAAAACAAAGGTCCGACCATTAGCCAACCAAGGCTTTCGGAAAGTTCAAAGGTTTTTTGTCTTTATGCAGCTGATGTTATCAAAGACAAAGTAACAGATCAACCTATTGGCTTTATCCGTGCCCGTGTTCCTATGGAGTTTCTGGATGAGATCTTCCGAAATTATGGAAATTCAGGAACACAGTATTACCTCATCAATAACTCTAACGAGATTTTTCTAGGTCCTGAAGGCTCTACTGAAGGGACGAAAGTGATCACATTTAATCCTTCAAGTACAGGCACAATACAGCGTAACGAAGAATACCAAAAAATCACTCCTGAAGAAATTTATCCTGTCTTTAATCGCCTCAAGGCAGCCAATGAAGTCAGTGCTACTTTCTCCTACAATTCAATTACAAAGACCGACCAACTGCTCGCTTATAGTCCTCCTGTTCGGCTTCGAGGGTTGCCAAGTCTCGATTGGCGGGCAATTGTTTCTATCGATACATCAGCTGCTTTCGCTACGCAAAGGCAATACCTACTGACACTATCAATTGGAACTGGTTTGACTGCTTTATTGGTTGCGTTGATCGTAACCATGATTGCAAATCGTGCAATTCGACCAATTTTAGCTGCAGCAACGGCTGTCGAAAAAATTGGTCAAGGAGCGTTGGGAACACGCCTAGACTTTCAAGGAACAGATGAAATTGCGTCATTGGCAAACAACATTAACCAGATGGCAGAACAGTTGCAAGAATCTTTAGAGGCACAAGCATTTGAAGCAGCACAAGAGCGGTTACTAACCACAGCAAAAGGGTCTGGGGCACTGCGGACACCAGATCTTCAAGACATTTTTGCTCAAACCCTTGAAGGAACCCGAAATCTCCTACAACTGGATCGCCTTGTGATTTATCGCTTTAATGCTGGCTCAGGGGGAGGCATTATTTCAGAATCTTGCGCCACAGACTGGACAAGTGCTCTTAAACTGAAAGTTAATGATTCCTGTATTCCTCAAGGAGTCCGTGACGCCTATCATCAAGGTCGAGTTACGATTGTAGATGATATCTCCCAAGCAGGGTTTAATCGCGAACATCTTAATCTGCTGGAGCAATTACAAGTTCAAGCATGTTTGATCATCCCGATTCTCAGTGGTAGTGAGATTTTCGGTTTGTTGATTGCTCACAACTGCTCAGGTCCCCGTATTTGGCAAGAGTTTGAGATCAATTTCCTTAAGCGCTTAAGCAATGAGCTTGGGCTTTCGATCAACCGAGTTGAATTGCTAGAGCGAACAATTTACCTAGCCCAAGAGCAGCGTCAACTCACACAGAGGCTGCAAAAACGCGCATTAGAACTGCTCACAGAAGTAGACCCCATCAGTCGAGGCAATTTGATGGTGCGAGCAAAAGTCACGGATGATGAAATTGGCACGATCGCAGATGTCTACAATGCTACCGTCGCTAGCTTACGGAAAATTGTGCTCCAGGTACAGGAAGCAACCAATCAAGTAGTTGTCACAACCAACACCAGTGATACATCAGTACAAACTTTGTCAGAAGAGGCACTACGGCAAGCAGAGGAAATTAGCGCCGCCTTAAAACTAGTGACGGCCATGGCGAACACTGCGCGAGAAGTTGCGGCTAATGCGGCACAAGCAGAAGAGGCGGTGAAACTCGCAGATGAGACGGTAGCAGAAGGAGAGGCTGTTATGAATCAAACCGTTGATGGAATGCGGGCAATCCGAGCCACTGTTGCCGAAACCGCTAAGAAGGTGAAATATCTCGGGGAGTCTTCACAAAAGATTTCTAAAGCCATTGACTTGATCAATGGTTTTGCTGCTCGCACGAATACTCTGGCAATCAATGCTTCGGTGGAGGCATCCCGTGCTGGAGCCGAAGGCAGGGGTTTTTCAATTATTGCTGATGAAGTACGAACCCTAGCGCGCCAATCGGCTGAAGCAACAGAAGAAATCAGACATTTGGTCCTCAGCATTCAGGCAGAAACGAGGGAGGTCGTTGCCGCAATGGAAGCGGGAACAGAACAGGTTGTGACGGGAACAAAGCTGATAGACGAAACCCGTCAAAGCTTGAATAAAATTACAACCGTCAGTTCTGAGATTAGCCAACGGGTGAGTACGATCTCTCAGGCAACAATCTCTCAATCACAAACCTCTGAGGTTGTTTCCCGAACAATGCAAAATGTTGCCTTGATCGCCAATAAGACTTCTGCAGAAGCCAATCAAGTCTCATCGTCGTTTGAACAATTGCGGCAAGTGGCACAATTGTTGCAGGAGAGTGTCGGTCAATTTAAAGTTCAGTAGGGCAAATAGCACGACCTCTAGACGGATTCCCATCCATTACTCCTTGAATGCACTATGGCAATCCCTTTTGATATCCGTAACCAAGCCTACCAATTCTTCATTGAAGAAGCACCTGAGTTACTGCAAATCCTTGAAGTTGGATTATTATCGCTCCAGCAAGAGCGGAGTATTGCCAAAGTCCACGACCTAATGCGTGCTGCTCACACCTTAAAAGGAGGCTCTGCTAGTGTGGGGTTAACTGCAATTTCTACACTGGCACACCGTCTGGAAAACATTATCAGAGCTTTCTATAACGAAACATTAGAAATTGATACAGAGCTAGAAACCTACTTATTACAAGCTTACGACTGTCTCCGTATCCCCTTAATCGAGCAAATAACAACTGGGCATTTTGATTCAGATGCAGCATTGGCGATCGCTGAGCCAATTTTTGCCCAAATTGAGGCACGTTGTGGAGATGCTCTGTTTGAAAAAGATCGATATATTCCTAGTTCAACTGAATTAGGTGTCAATCTGGTAAATGACATTTTTACGGTGAATGTTGCTCAAGGGTTAGAGCGATTGGCAAAGGTTGTGGCTGAACCTCACCAATATCAAGTTGCAGGAGAACTACGGGCACAAGCAGAGGTCTTTGCCGGATTTGCCGAACTGCTGAACCAACCAGAATTTGGAGCAGTTGCCAAGATGGCTCGTCAGGCTCTAGAGGCTCACCCAGATCGTGCACTAGAAATTACAAAACTGGCATTGGCTGATTTTGAACGGAGTCGAACTGCGCTGCTGTCAGGTAATCGCGCTCAAGAAATGGGTCCTTCATCTGCCTTAATTGCCTTGAGTGAGACAGCAAAAACCACTCCATCAACCTCCCAGAACCTGACTGTAGCAAATTCAATATCAGAAGATGAGGTAGCGGCAGTAGAAATTTCAGAAGTCCCGCCAGGTGAAGAAGATGAAATCGACTCAGACAGTGTGGAAGTCGTTGGATCAGAAAATCAGCAAAGCTTGAAACCTCAACAGGAGATGGGCTTCTCCTCGCTGAGTAGTGCTCTTCAACTGAGTCAATCAAAAGCATCATCTCAATCAATCCGCCCGTTCTACGTTCATCAGGTGGAATTGCCAACGAGTCCCAATCTGACTGTTCGGGTAGATTCAGATCGCCTAGAAAGTATGAACAACCTTGTGGGTGAGTTAGTCATTAGCCGTGAAGGACTGGCACATCAAAATGAACAGATCCTAGGAGGGTTGCGAAACTTACGCCAGCGTTTTGCTTGGGTTCAAAGGCAAATGAATCACTTACGGCAAGTTTGTGATCAAATGCTGACAATGTCAAAACGCGAGCCCTTTTTAGGGGAATCGCAAAGCAACTTCCCTTTTAGTGAAGCTAATCTACAACAATCTAACCTTTCAGAGGCAGGCAAAACCCAACGTACTGCTACGCCTGAATTTGATTCTCTAGAGATAGATAACTACGGAACTTTGCACTCCCATGTGCAGGTGATTCTTGAGGAGATGGTACAGCTAGAGGAAATCACTGACGACGTCGATCTCTTTGCTAAGCAATCGGAACAAATCCTCTCTCAACAGAGGTATATGCTAACACACCTAAGGGATGAACTGCTTCAGGCACGCATGTTACCCTTGGGTGAAATCTTGAATCGTTTTCCTCGTGTATTGAGGGATTTATCCACAAATTATCACAAGAACGTCACCTTAAAGTTGACTGGTGCAGATGTATTGGTGGAAAAGGCGATCTTAGAAAAACTTTACGACCCATTATTACACTTGCTTCGCAATGCCTTTGATCACGGGATCGAACCACCAGAGGTCAGACAACAGTACTCTAAACCAGAACAAGGGCAAATTGAGATTTCCGCCTATCACAAAGGCAATCAGACAATTATTGAAGTGAAGGATGATGGTCAGGGGTTAAATTTAGAGCGGATTCGCACTCGATTGCTAGAACTCGGTTGGTTATCAATAGAACAACTGGCGATCGCTCCTCTAAGTGAGATCTACGAGTTCATATTCGAGCCTGGATTCTCCACAGCCTCTGTGGTGAATCAAATTTCAGGGCGAGGTATTGGTTTAGATGTGGTGCGATCACAATTGCAATCAATTAAAGGAACAATCAGCGTGAAATCTGTTCCCTTTATGGGAACAACCTTCACATTGTATTTGCCACTGACTTTAACAATGGCAAAATTAATGATTTGTAGCAGTGGCCCAACTACTATTGCTCTGCGTACTGACAGTGTGATTGAAATATTTACGCCTCAAGTTGGACAAATCAGACAATCTGGAACACAACAATTTCTATTGTGGGAAGAAAAGATTGTTCCGCTTTATCAGCTAGGTGACCTTTTAGACTATGCTTGCCCAATACCTGAAACCCCTATTAGTCGGGTATGGTCCTCTACCTATGCACCGGAACCTTGGGAATTGCCAGTACTGATTCTCAAACATGATCAGCAGGTGGTTGCTTTGCAAGCTACTCGGTTGCTAACAGAGCAAGAGTTGGTTGTGAAACCCTATGGCAGTGTGATTGCCCCTCCCAGTTATACTTCTGGCTGTACCATTTTAGGGGATGGAAGTCTGATCCCTGTGATTGATGCTGATACCCTCCTCAGCTTTGCTCAAACAAAAAATAGGGGTGAAGTTAGCTCTCGAGGTGCCATTGCCTCAGTTCAACCAGCTTGGACTGTTAGCAAACATGTTCTAGCACCGATGGTTTTAGTTGTTGATGATGCTGTCACTCTCCGCCAAACTTTGGCTCTTTCCTTAAAAAGATCTGGTTTTCGAGTTCTACACGCACAAAATGGACAAGAAGCGATCGAGCAATTACGGAAAAACTCTTCAGTACAACTCGTAATTTGTGACATCGAAATGCCTCGAATGAATGGCTTTGAGTTTCTTAGCTATCGCCGTCAAAATCCCGAATTTTCGCACATTCCAGTTGTGATGCTCACTTCTCGTAGTAATGAGAAACATTATCGATTAGCTATGCAATTAGGTGCCACTGCTTACTTCGCTAAACCTTATCTGGAACAAGAGTTTCTGATGACAATAAACAATATTCTTGCAGACGCGGCTGAGTAATCCCATTTCACTATAAATTTGATACGCTTGGCAACTGGAAAGACAAGGAGGACAAGGGAAGGGAAGGGGGACAAGGAGGACAAGGAGGACAAGGAGGACAAGGGAAGGAGGACAAGGGGATGAATTTGTATCAACAATTTCGTGAAATGGTATAAAGCAGAACAAGATCAATAGCAAAATTAGGCGTTTTGGATGGGGAATTGCGCCAAATTAGTTAAAAAAATTCTTAAAATTAAATATTACACGTATATTTACTGAAGGCATTTTTGATAAATAAATACTATACAGAAAAAAACAGGGTCTATCGGAATGGGAACTTGGATACTAGAAACTGATAAAGCCATCTATTGGATGGAAGATCAGTATTACATCGATAAAATTGACAAATCTCCATTATCTAATGGTGAATACCATGTTGTCGTTTCTACAATGAAGGACTGGTTTAACAGTCAAACTCCTCCGGGTTTAATGAAGATTGTGCTTGGCGATGTCAAAGAACCTGCACATAAATTAGTTAATCATGGTCATGGCTCTGGTCACGCGAAAACACCGACTGTCAAGTTTATTCCTGCGGATGATTCTAACTACAACAGCCGCAATGGAACCAAAATTGACATGATCATCATGCATAACACAGACGCTAATTTACAAGCTGCAATTAACACCTTCAAAGACCCTAAGTCACAAGTATCTGCTCACTACATAGTGGCACGTAGCGGAGACATTATTCAAATGGTTAGGGATACATATCGTGCATGGCATGCCGGCGATCGCCTCATCAATAGCCGTTCGATTGGTATTGAACACGAAGCAACCAACACCAATCGAGGTATGACACCAGCCCAAGAGCAATCGAGCATCACTTTGGTCAAGTACCTTATAGAAGCCTACGATATATCAATTACCAATATTAGACCCCACAGAGACGTTTCCACTATCACAGGAGGCACTGACTGTCCGCGTTGGATCTGGTCAACCAATGTCGATTTTGAAAAATGGAAACAAACTCATTTGAGTTAGGAGTTGGGCATAGGGCATAGGGCATAGGGCATAGGGCATAGTATAGAGTATTCGCCTCTGCTCCCTTCCCTTCCCTTGTCCTCCTAGTCCCCCTAGTCTCCCTAGTCCCCCTAGTCCCCCTTGTCCCCCTTGTCCTTCTTGTCCCCCTTGTCCTCCTTGTCCTCCTTGGCCCCCTTGTCTCCCTTGTCTCCCTTGT
>JAJPJF010000074.1 GCA_021324415.1 Nostocales cyanobacterium Centralia_MAG_434 | reverse complement strand
TGTCTCCGGAGACGTTTAACGTTCCCGTGTGCCCCACGGTACGGAGTCCAATCTCAAGAATATTCCTTGCAGCATTGTGGTCACGGTCTTGGGTATGCCCACAGTGAGAACATACGTGTGTTCTGACGGATAACGCCTTTTTCACAACCTTGCCGCAATTAGAGCAATTCTGGGAGGTGTATTGAGGAGGAACAGCAACTGTCGCTACGCCAAATACCTTCCCAAAGTACTCTACCCATTCACGGAACTGCGTCCATGCTGCATCGGATATTGATTTAGACAAGTGTCTATTCTTGACCATATTGCGCACCTGCAAGTCCTCATACGCCACTAAGTCGTGAGACTTAACCACGCACCTTGCTAATTTCACAGCAAAGTCTTGACGCTGGCGACTTACCTTGAGATGCTTTTTACCTAGCTTTTTTCGTGCCTTGACACGATTTTTGGAACCCTTCTGTGTACGCGATAACTTGCGGTTTAAGCGCTTAAGCGCCTTTTCGGACTTGCGCAAGTGACGCGGGTTTTCAATTTGGTTCCCTTTATCATCAGTGTAGAAATGGGTTAATCCCACATCCAGCCCTACTGTGCTGTTTGTCGGTTCCCTATTCTCCACTCGTTCTTGGTCGATGCAAAACTGTGCATAATATCCATCGGCGCGACGCACCACCCGCACCCGTTTGATCTGCTTGAGTTGGTAGTAATGCAAGTCACGGCTACCCCACATCTTGAACGTTCCCGCCTTAAACCCATCGGTAAACGTGATGTGGCATCTATCCTCCGACAATGCCCATCCAGTCGTCTTATACTCCACGCTACCGTGTGTCTGCTCTTTCTTAAAACGTGGGTATCCTTTTTTGCTTGGTTTGGCTTTTTTACAATTGTCGTAGAATCTTGCAATTGCACTCCATGCACGTTCTGCAGATGCTTGTCGTGCCATTGAGTTCAATTTCCCCGCCCAAGAGAACTCTTTCCCTAGTACAGCACAGTAGGCTGATAGTTCATATCGTCCAATATTGCGGTTATCCATCCAGTATCGAAGACAACTATTGCGTACAAAACGACTAGTGCGAATGGCTTCGTCTAACCGTTCGTACTGTTCGTTTTGTCCCTCTAGTTTAGCTTCGTATACTAACATGTTTACGTTGAACTCATTAACGTAATTATAGCACAGAGATTGTTAAAACTGCCACTATCCTCCTCATTGTTTTTACATATAAAAAAGCCATCAGAGAATGTGGCAGTTTTAACCCTCGATTCATCTCTCCGCTAAATCGGAGATTATAGCGGGAGCCTTCTCTCGGAATTAGGTAAATTTCAGCAGTAACACACTGACACTGCCATAAATACCACCTTCAGCAGCAGCAACTTTTCCGGCTGAGACTTTGCCGGAAAAAAGTAGGCAGAATTAATGCCAACTTTTAGCCGTCATCGGGGAAATCATCCCAATTTTGTGAAGAAGAGGGTGGTGGGAGCAGATGACCAAAGCGAGCAAGATGTGAGTGCAAAGCACACGCTTATCGCTTTCAAGTAGAGTTAATCCGCCGATGGTTTACTCGTTAGATTTCAAATTTACAACCAACATTCAACGGACAATGTTCTTACTTGCTGAATCCTCTGAAAGTCGCTGTCAGCTGATACAATGCTAAGATCATAAAGATACATTACTCAAAAGGATTTAAGTCATAATCGAACTTAGCTTTGCCACGAGTTGCATAAACAGACTGAAGACACTCATAGAAGTCATCACCTGTCCAAGTTCCTGCGTTTCTGAGGATGGAACGACCGGAAGCCGGACGGTATGGTAGCTGAGAACTTTCGGTTAGAGTTTCTTTTGATTGAGGTAGGGTATCAGAACTTGCTGTGTCTGGCTTCGTGTGCTGTGGTTGAGTATTGTTTTTAACAGTTGCTTTCTTAGTTTTTAAAAAGCGTAGAAAATCAAGGGTTTCTTCTAGGAGGGATTCTGGAGAGGATTCAATTTCTTGAAGTAGGAGTTCTTTTATAGTCATGAGCAATTGGACAATTAAATTCACTCTTGGGAGATGGGGAACAGGGAACAAGATTTCAATGTGTGCAATTAATTATGTCTAAAGTACTTAAGGATTTTCAATTAAAAAAATATTTTTGGTGGGCTAGGCGCACTGTAGTTATCAAGCAACATTTCAACCATGGTGCGCTTAGTCCACCATACATTGATGGATAATTGACAGCCAACATTCAACAGTCAACAGTCAATCATTTTTAATACTGTGGAACCGATGGATCGATCTCTTGACTCCAAGCAGTGATACCACCCTTCACATTTGTACCCTCAATTCCTGCTTCCTTGAGGATGCCAAGAGCTTTTGCAGAACGTCCACCCATCTTACAATGAGCAATTAAGCGGTGACCGTTGAGCAATTCCTTCACTTTAGTAACACCTTTGCCTTCTTCAATATCTGGTAAAGGCACTAAGACAGAACCAGGAATCTTCGCAATTTCGTACTCATGAGGATTACGGACATCCAGCAGCACAAAATCATCTGCACCACTGTCTAACAACTGCTTTAACTCTTGTACAGTCATTTCTGAAATTGACATCTGCTGTTTCGCCTCCTCGGCTTTCGCTTGTGGGATACCGCAGAATTGTTCGTAATCTATCAACTTCTCAATCACCGGACGTACCGGGTTGGGACGCAACTTCAATTCGCGGAACTTCATTTCTAAGGCATTATATAGCAGCAGTCGCCCACTTAGGGTATTACCTTGTCCAATAATAATCTTGACAGTTTCCGTTGCCTGAATCGAGCCGATAATGCCACACAAAACACCTAGTACCCCACCTTCAGCACAGGAGGGAACCATTCCTGGTGGTGGTGGTTCGGGGTAAAGGTCACGATAATTTGGCCCACCTTCATAGTTAAATACTGTTGCTTGCCCTTCAAAACGGAAAATAGAACCGTAGACGTTGGGCTTGTTCAGCAACACGCAAGCATCGTTGACAAGATACCGTGTCGGAAAGTTATCAGTCCCATCTACGACAATATCGTATGGCTTAATAATATCAAGGGCATTTTCGGATGAGATCCGTGTTTCGTATAGATCTACTTGACAATAAGGATTAATCTCTAACACACGTGTCTTGGCAGACTGAATCTTGGGTTTACCTACCCAGGATGTGCCATGAATCACTTGGCGTTGTAAATTAGAACTATCGACAACATCGAAATCGACAATACCTATACGTCCGATCCCAGCTGCTGCAAGATACAAAAGCAGGGGTGAACCAAGTCCACCTGTACCAATACACAGCACACTAGCAGCTTTCAGGCGTTTTTGTCCCTCCAGTCCAACTTCTGGCAAAATTAGGTGGCGGGAGTAGCGTTCATATTCTTCTTTGATCAGCTGGACTTCATCCAGATTGGGATTGAGCATGACAGTTTGATGTGGAAGCGCAGATTTTTAATCGTACCGAAATTTGTGAGCTGATGGCGAGCCGTTAGGTAGCAACCACTAACAACTCAGAATGACTTCTTCTTGAAAGAGGTGATCATCGTCAAGATACCAGCTTTTGATATCGGTAGCTTTGGCATTTTGTACTGAAACTATGATATACGAGTATTCCTGCCAAGCGTATTGACGGTCACATTCGGAAGGAATAGGGGGATTATCTGGATGAGAGTGATATATGCCGATGATATTTAGATTACGATCGCGCGCTTCTTTTTGTGCTTGTAACATAACTTGAGGAGCGATCGCATACCTTCGTTTTTTGCTTTGTTCTGTATGATCATCGAACAACTCGGCTGCTTCTTCACTCCAAGCATTATCTGTTGGTCTCACTTCTACTACAGTTTTGCTCTCGCTTGTGAGATAACCAAAGATAATACCACAGCACTCTTGGGGGTAAGCGCTTTCACCTTGTGTGGAGATAGTTTGTAAGTGTTCTGGTTGGAGTTTGAGAACCATGGATCAATGTCCCCTACTGACTCCAAGATATAGCTCACCTACTTTGGGATCATTCAGCAATTCCAAACCAGGACCAGAGATAGCATCACGTCCTGACTCTAGTACATAACCCCGATGTGCCATTTCTAGCGCCTTACGGGCATTTTGCTCTACCAATACAATTGCTGTACCTTCCTGGTTAATTTGTTTAATCTGCTCAAACACTTGTGTGACCAGGATAGGCGACAGCGCTGCAGAAGGCTCATCTAGAAGCAATAGGTCGGGTTCTAACATCAAGGCTTTGCCCATCGCTAGCATCTGGCGTTCTCCTCCCGAAAGAGTACCAGCGCGTTGATGACGGCGATCAGCAAGCCTCGGAAACATGGTAAATATTTTGTCTTTTAGTGGTTTTAAGGCAATATTGCGGACAAATGCACCCATTTCCAAGTTCTCTTCTATACTAAGTGATGGGAAAACATTGGAAATTTGTGGTGTGTAGCACATCCCTTTTTGAACGATTTGATTGGATTTGAGTCCAACAATATTCTCTCCTTTAAAGGTGATTGAGCCTGTATGAGGAGTCAAAAGCCCAAAAATAGTTTTTACCAAGGTAGATTTACCTGCACCGTTGGGACCAATTACGGTGACTAATTCTCCCTGGTCCACCCAGAAATTGACACCTTGCAAGATGTCTACATCTTTAATGTATCCAGCGTGGACGTTTTTAACTTCTAGTAAATGGTCATCAGTCATTGGTCATTGGTCATTATTTAGTCATGATTATTTACAAAATTGACAAAGGACACAGGACAAGCGACACAGGTACAGGACAAATAACTATTCTGGCGTTTTTTGCAAATCTGGTCGTTCTTCAGGAACGATCGCATCTTCCACTGGACAAACTTGGAGACAGATGCCACAGTCAATGCAAGTAGCAAAGTCGATCCAGTACCAGTCTGTTCCTTTAACATTTTTTCCAGGACCTGGATGAATGCAAGCTACTGGACATGCGTCTACGCAGTCAGCAACCCCTTCACAAACATTCGTCACAATTGTGTGTGGCATAGTTCCCCTCTCGATTCAGAAGCTATATTGAGCTAGATGTTTCTAGGCTAGCAACAATAGTTACAACTTTTTAATATTTTCCCTTGGAAATGAAACTCGACTTAATCGGTGTTAAGTTTTGTTAATGATTCAATTATAGGAGGAGAACCATCAGCTTTCACCCAAGCGATTTGGGCAATGTTGCGATCGCGTGCGTATTCCTGAATTGCCTGTGTATCTCGCCCACCCAAGTCCAGTTCCACCCGTACTAGATGGGTTGAAGTTCGGAGTTTGGCTGCATACGCAAAGGCAGCGGTGTAAGCATCTGATGTTTCAGCTACAACTAACCAATTGCTAGTTGGGATCGCCTGCGGCAATTGCTGAGTAGACAATAGAATTTGGTATAAATCTTCTATGTAGAGGGCAAACCCTATGCCAGGGGTGTTTTTTCCTTGAGGATGATAGAGTCCTAAAAGTTGATCGTAGCGACCACCCCGCCCTAAAACCCGTACCTGAGCATCACCATCACTAACAACTTCAAAAACTATACCGGTGTAGTAGTCTATGGTTTGAATTAGACTCAAGTCAAGAATTAATGGGAAGTTTCCTCGAGATTCGATGAGTTGTACCAAAGACTTTAAATTCGCCACTGCTTCTTGAGACTGCTCAAGACTCAAACGACTTACCTTTTCCAGTACATCACTTGGTTTTCCACGTAGATCTAGGATAATTCTAGCGCGTTCTCTCAGTTCGTCACTTAGGGGTAAAGTATCTATAGTGACACGATCAAGATGAGCGATCGCACTCCGGACTTGTCCGCGCAAGTCGGAAGGAAACGCCTCAAGAAGTGAGCGTGTGATTCCTGCATCACCTAAAATCAAGTGCCATTCGCTTAATGGGAGCGCTTGTAAACAATCAGCCAATAACAGTAGCACCTCTGCATCAGCAAGCAATCCACCACTGCCTAATAACTCTACTCCAGCTTGGTAAAATTCCTGCTGGTAATTTTGCTTGAACTCCCGTGTGTGTTGGAAAACATTGGCATTGTAGTATAGCCGTTGTGGATATGTAACACCACCCATTCGTGTCACAGCGGCGCGAGCAATGGAAGCTGTCAGTTCTGGACGCAGTCCTAATTCTTCATCTTCTGCATTTTGCAACTGAATCACTGCAGAACGCTGAATTGCTCCCCCAGCCATCAGTGTATCCATCCGTTCCAGCGTCGAGGTAATAATTCTGTGATATCCCCAACGATGAAATACTGGCTCTAACCTATCTTCGATCCAGCGTTTTTGTGCAACATCTAAAGGTAGTAAATCCCTAGCTCCCGCTGCTGGCTGATAAACCATTATTTTTTATTCCCACCAAACAAACCACCAAACAAACCACCCCCAGACTTATTGGGTTGCTTAGCCTTAGTGTCTGAGGTTACTTTTAGCTTCGCACCACTCTTGGACCCCGTAAGCTGTTCAATTTTACGTCTCCCTGCTAATGCTATTTGGTCATTGGGGTCTAGTTGCAAGGTACGGTCAAAGTGAACTTTTGCCATCGTTGTTTGATTTTGCTTCAAATACACCACCCCGATTAAGCTATGACATCGACTGTTATTTGGCTCTAGCTTTAAAGCATCTTGTAATTCTACCCTAGCCTGTGCCAATTGATTTTTTTCCATCAGATCTTGTGCACGACGCAGATATTGAATCACAGCAGAATCTTGCTTTGGTGGTTCTAGAGTGGGTAGGGGTGGTGTTTGTTTAGCATGACTTTGAGTGGGTGTTGGCTGTGCTGCGAATGATTTCCCTACACTCCGCATCAAGTAAACCAAGTTTAACTCACTCAGCACACCGATCACTTGCAGTGCTTGTTGTAAAGATTCATATTGGGTTTCAGCTATTTTGGCGATCGCCGTCTTATAAATATGTTCTACATTAGGTGCAGTTGCTAACTGCTTAGCAATATCACTACTAAGTTCTACTGAAGCCGACTCTTGTACTAAGCGCTTGCCCATGTGAGATAGCACTAAAATGTATTCTGCGTAATTTTTCTCTTGAGAGAGTTTCTCGTAAGCTGGATTAACTAACTTAGACAATAACTCAGTGGCTAACTGTTTCTCAGCAGGATCTGGAGTTACCCTACTATCAGGGTGAAGACGGCGAGCAACTTTAAGGTAGCGTTTACGAATGTCCTTGGCATCCGCATCAACAGGAATGCACAAGACTGCATGATGATCTATAAAGTCATATTTAAACAGTCCACGATCTATTTTGAAAGACATAGAGCACAGTAGTAGCAAAGAATTCAGCTACACCCACTCTAGTGTACTTTGCTTCATTAGTCATTAGTTATTTACGAGTAGATATGGGTTATCGATATGATACGAATTACCCTGTGCTCAACTGTGTTATACCCACGCAGAAAGCGGCGGAACCTGCTGTAATTCTAGACTCATGTTGTGATGAATGTAACCATTAGTGGCAAGAATTCTGCCTGACTCAATTTTTAAGGGAGTCCCATCATAGGCAGTCACTTTTCCTCCTGCTTCTTGTACCAAAATGATACCTGCAGCAATATCCCAAGGAGAAAGACCTCTTTCCCAGTAACCATCAACACGTCCACAAGCAACATATGCTAAATCAAGCGATGCTGAACCGCTGCGTCTGACTCCCTGGGTCAGATGGGTGAAGTGACAAAATTCAGCGTAGTTGTTGTCAGAGGTTTCTCGACGGTCGTAGGCAAATCCTGTCACAAGAAGGCTTTTACTCAGTTCAGCCGTTGTTGAAACTTTAATTGGGCGGCGGTTGTAGGTTGCACCTAGACCTTGCGCTGCACGAAATAGTTCATTGTGGAAAGGGTCATAGATAACACCAACTTGTGGGACTCCGTTGATTAATAGCCCAATAGAAACAGCAAAACAAGGATATTGGTGAGCATAGTTAGTTGTGCCATCCAAAGGGTCAATTGCCCAAAGGTATTCTTGTTGTTGATTGTCTAGTTTCCCGGATTCTTCAGCAAGAATAGAGTGTTGAGGGAAGTGGCGACGCAAAACATCTAAAACTACCACTTCCGAGGCTTTATCCGCTGCAGTCACCAAATCGCCAGGACGCCCTTTTTCAATAATTGCATCTTCTAACTTACCCAAGTAATTTTGTAAAACAGCACCAGCAGCAAGCGCTGCTTCCGTAGCAATGTCTAGAAAAATTTGTAAATTCGTCATTGATAATCAGTTATCAGTTATTCAGTTATCAGTTAAGAGTCCGCAGTAAAAAACTATTGACTGCGGACTGTTGACTATCTTCGCACTAACGATTCTGACTACGAAATTCAGCGGGAGTAAGACGCATAGGATTTTCTGAGTTCCAAATTCCTTGCCCCATAAGTCTAGCCCATTGTTGGGCACGTTCTAAACGTAAATCATATTTGTGGTTGGGTGCTCGTGCCACAAATAACACATACCCATCTTTCACCAACTGCTCATTTAACAACACCTCATCTTTCCAGACATAAGCTAAAGTCCGTCCGAATTGATCTTTTGCTTCTAAATCAAACTCCAAATTCACAGGTTGTCCCCCAACCAGTGTCTCTAGGCGTTCTTTTGCCTGATCTCCCCAAGGACGCTGTTGCAAATCTGGTGCGTCAATACTCAGTAACCGAACTTGAGACATTAAAGTAGGTTGCTCAGCTAGACCAACTACCTGTAAGGTTTGCCCACTTACAACTTGTACTACTTTTGCTTGCACCAATTTGCCTGCATCCGGTTGCTTTTGAGGCTGACAGGCTGCTAGAAGTAGTAAGCAGCATAGTAAAAGTGTAATTTTAATCTTCATCTAACGGTAAACCAGTGCGAACTTTTCCTTTGGCAAAATAGCGTCCAAATTGAAGTTCATAGACTTCGTCTTCATCTTGTGTTTCCACCTCCAAATCGGAACGAGCATAACTAACGCACAAAAGAGCGTAGCCTTTTTGCCTTAACTCTGGAGATAGTCCCACAGCTTCTGGTTGATAAATTTCTCCTGTTTTCACCCTAACAGCACAAGTGGTACAAGCCCCGTTTCGGCAGGAAAATGGCAATTCTACCCCTTGTTTTTCTGCACTATGTAGGATATAACGGTCATCGGGGACTTGCAAGGTGTATCTTGTGTCTCTAGCGCGATCGTAAACTTTAATGGTGTATGTACGGGGCATCTCGATTTTCGTTTTTTGATTTTTGATTTAATCTAATTGCAGTTTATTAGATTTCATGATATATTTGTAACTCATAACGCCTGGAGAGGTGGCCGAGTGGTTGAAGGCGCAGCACTGGAAATGCTGTTTGGGGGCAACTTCAACGAGGGTTCGAATCCCTCCCTCTCCGTTTCTCAGGGTTTTAACCCTTTGGGTTCAACGATTAAGCGGGAATGAGAGTCCAGGTCTTTCAAAAAACCTGGGCTCTTTGGCCTTTTAGGGCTTTATAGTCAACCAAATCTAATAAAGTATCGTTATTCATTCCAGAGAAACGAGAATCTCAGTTTTTTGAAGAAACCGGGATTCTGAAACTTTTAATTTTTACAGATCCTACATGGATTGCTATAGTGAACCTGTGAAGCTAATTATTAAGCTTATTAAGCTATCAGAAAATAGTTAGCAAAAACGCAGATTATGAGCTAACAGAAGAATCTGAATCAATCAGAAATATGGTTTACTCAGGAGAAGTGAAGATAGAAACAGCACCACACACAGAAAACTGCAACATACATCCACAAATCTCTTATTTACCCAACTTTCTAGAGCCTTACGAGTCTTTTCTTAAGCAGTTAATTAACCAATTAGAAGATACTCTTAGGATTACCGATTTAGCATTTAAGCCTTTAACTGATAACTCTCTACTCAAAAATCGCATCTTAGAAATAATCCGAGAGACATCCAAAGCAAACTTTGTTTTTGTTCTTGCTCAGGATAGTCAAGATAGATGGTTTGTGAAATCACAAAGTGATTTGGCTGTAAATCAAGATCGAGAGATTTATGTAGAAAACCTAAAGTCGCAAATCCTCTCAAATATCTGTATACAGTCGGTTTTTAACCCTGCTTATCGTGGTATTTATCATACCCATGAGGATCAAAACGGTAATCATAGCACTGTTGTGATCATCCCATTGATATCACCACCGACTGCTGAGATGATGGTTGTTTGCGGTCTTAGGCAAAATTCACATTTGTTAGGGGATGCTTATAGCAGAATTGTATCGACACTTTATCAAGTGAGTCAAAAACTATCATTTCAACCGACGCTAATTGAAGCTGCTATTATTGATGATTTAAAAAAATATTTTGGATTTGTGTGTGCATCACTTTATGAGAGACGGTTTCAACTATTCTGTGAACGTCTCCAAAAAATGGTGATTTATTTTGAGCCTATTCTTCATTTAGATCCAGAAGACTTATTTATTAGTGGTTGGGAAGCTTTAGCCAGGAATCCAGACAGCTTGACAGCACCTTCAGATCTGTTTGATGCAGCACAATTGTGGGGATCACAGTTTTCTCTTGAACTCGATCAGTATTTTCTGAGAGTTGCTACTCAAACATACTTAGAAGCTCGCAAAAAATCCAAGCAAGCCAGAGCAGATGATGTTAAGCCACTATTAGTTAATGTCTATCCTGATTCCCTGATACAAAAAGCTTATTTTGAGACAGTGTGTCAAATTCTTAAAGAAAAGGTTATTCAACCTAGAAATCTTATATTAGAAATTTCTGAAAAGTCTGAATTACCTATGTTTTCAAATGATGAGAGTTTTGAGTCGTCAATTAAAGTCTTTAAAAAGAAACTTTTAGAGTATATAAAACTCAAGATTAAATTTGCTATTGATGATTTCGGAGTAGGACACGCATCTGTTTCTCGTCTTGTTGGTTTACACCCATCTCATGTAAAAATTGATCGAGAAATTTTACATCATCAACATAGTGATGTCATTATTCGTTTTGTTCATGAACTTGTTGGAACAAATACCCTAAATCCATCAAATGTCATAGTGGAAGGTGTAGATGAGACGATTCCGATTAGTTTACATCGTCTTAAAGAGATTGGTGTTAGTTATATTCAAGGGTATATTGTTGGCAAGCCTTCACCTGAAATTTATCGTTTAAGTCAGGAAAAAGCAGACTTTTTGAAAAATCTATTGTTGGGCAAAACAACTAGAATTGAGGGATTGATTGACACTCCCCATGTCTTTTAAATAAACATTGAGAGTGTTAAACAATTCGCTGTATCTCAATCCATATCTGGTTGCTTGAATAGCACCATCAATTTGTGCTTGCGAGCATGAGCCTGCATCAACTTGGCCCGATATGTTGACCAATCCGATTGTCTGCCAGCTGCTAAGTAAGCTGCACGCACTTTTTTCAGCCAATCTATTGCATGAAAATACTGTTCAGATTTGCCTGCATCCATAATGGTCTCGGCACGACGACGGGCATTTGCAATCACCCAATCGGGGTTGTGAGGTATTGCAGCATCCATCACCTTACGGATAATTGTTGAATAGTAAGAACTGAGTTCGGCAACGGTGGCGATCGCATCGTCAATTAAGCCTTCATACAAGAAAATATCCACTTTTGCCTCTTCAATTCCCCAACCCCCATGTGTATAAAGCACTGTTAACAGTTCTGTTTTTACATTTGTCCAGTTTTCTCCAGCTAAACTCTCTATTCTGCGGTAATCTTCAAAAGAAGGTCTAGATTTGAAAGCAGCCTTTTTAGCAGACAAAGCAAGTGGATGATTTCCTAACTCAATTGCTAAATCACTGGTCCAGTTTCCCAGCTCATACTGGTAGCTACCAGGCAACTGCAGCCCCTTGTGTGCAATATCTAGTGCTTGCGGTAATGCTCCTTGATCTTTGAGAGTTTTAGCTAAAGCAAAGGCTGTATCCATGGAGATCATCTGGGTTTGTGCCGCTTCTGTTGCCTCTTCAACTCGACCTAGATGACCTAACATTGTTAAATACTGCTGGGTTTGTCCTTCCGCTTTCGCCAAGTACAAGTATTCTTGGTAACGCTCTTGACGTTCCAGAATTTTCAACCGAATGAGTGCTAAATCATCAGCGTATTCTGGTGCTTCTCCTTCCCAAGCTCCCTGTTGCGTGATATCCCCTTGCAGAACTCGTATCAGTGGCGGATAATGCCAACCTTGGTGCAAAGCCTCGAGGGCTAGACCAAAATCAGCATCCCACTCGTCTTGCCATGACTCTAGCTTGATTTTTAAATCAACTTTTTCCTTTGACGTCAGTTCGGCTGTTAAAATTACCTCACACCAAGCTTCATTCAATTCCTGAACAATTTCTTCGTTATCTGCACCATAGTCTGCTACATCATCCCAATTTTCTACACAAGTAGAAGTAATCACTTCCAGAATGGCAAGCGCACTCTTACTCTCACCACGTTCATTAAAATCTATGGCAAATTGAACTATATTCAGCAATTCCTCACTAATAGGGTCATCTTCGTATCCTTCTTCCCAAAAACGCACTGCATCTCGAATAATTTGGCGCACTTGTTGCCGCAAAGAGGATGGATCAAGAGTAGTTTGACGCACAAAAAAGTGTTCTTTGCTGAATGAAGGATTAGTCATCAAGCCGATATACTGGTCAATCTCCTCTAAAAGTTCTGGATGCTTTGCTACTAGGTCTTGTAACAGCTGTTGGGTTTGCGCAAGATCTAGGCGCGCAAGTAGTTTTTCTATGGAGGGAAGCTGCTTAATAGACATAACCAGAAGTTGGTGTTATGTAACAGTATTTTATGTTACCTTAATAATCCAAAGCGTCAATCCTTTCCCCTGGTAACATAAGACATAAATTTAATTGCGGGAAAGCCTAAAATTGTTGAAACTTGCACTGATGGCTCAGCTCAGTTAAGAATAAATAGGCAAAGCACACGGGGAAACTAACGTGAGTCAGGTATTTGATTACGATTTAGTGATTATCGGCGCTGGGGTCGGTGGACACGGCGCAGCCTTACACGCTGTTAGCTGCGGGCTCAAAACAGCTATTGTGGAAGCAGCTGACATGGGAGGTACTTGTGTTAACAGAGGTTGTATCCCCTCCAAGGCGCTACTGGCTGCATCTGGACGTGTGCGAGAGTTAAGAGATGCACATCACCTTAAAACGCTAGGAATTCAACTTGGAAGCGTAGAATTTGATCGGCAAGCGATCTCCGACCATGCTTGCGATCTTGTTTCAAAAATTCAAGGTGACTTAACCAATAGCCTCAAACGCTTAGGAGTCGATATCATCCGGGGTTGGGGAAAAATAGCCGGCATACAAAAGGTAGTGGTGAGCACAGACAGTGGTGAAAAAATCATCACTGCCAAAGATATTATTCTTTCTCCTGGTTCTGTTCCTTTTGTTCCTCCTGGAATTGAGGTAGATGGTAAAACAGTGTTTACTAGCGACCAAGGTGTCAAGCTGGAATGGTTACCAGACTGGATCGCGATCATTGGCAGTGGTTACATCGGTTTGGAGTTTTCTGATATTTACTCAGCTTTAGGCTGTGAAATAACGATGATTGAAGCTCTAGACCAACTTATGCCAGGATTTGATCGGGATATTGCCAAGCTCGCTGAACGCACACTGATCACTGGCCGCGATATTGAAACATATGTAGGGATATATGCCCGGAAAGTTATTCCCGGTTCACCTGTCGTTATTGAATTAGCCGATTTCAAAACCAAAGAATTTGTTGACGTATTAGAGGTGGATGCTTGCCTAGTTGCTACGGGACGTATTCCAGCTACACAAAATCTGGGTCTGGAATCAATAGGAGTAGAGCTTGATCGCCGGAATTTTATTCCAGTGAATGATAGTATGGCTGTACTATCGTCAGGCGAAGTTGTACCCCATCTTTGGGCTATTGGCGATGCCAACGGCAAAATGATGCTGGCTCACGCTGCATCAGCACAGGGCATCATAGCAGTAGAAAATATCTGTGGACGGCACAAAGAAGCAGACTATCTCAGCGTACCAGCAGCAGCCTTTACTCATCCAGAAATTAGCTACGTCGGCTTGACTGAAGCCGCAGCCAAGGAAAAAGGCAGCATCGAGGGATGGACCGTGGGAACGACACGGTCATACTTCAAAGGCAATTCTAAAGCGCTAGCAGAAGCCGAAGTAGACGGTATGGCAAAGGTCGTCTATCGTCAAGATACAGGTGAAGTCTTAGGAGTCCACATTTTTGGACTACACGCCTCAGACTTAATCCATGAAGCCTCAGCCGCGATCGCTAACCGCCAAACTGTTCACAACTTAGCTCATTTGGTTCATGCTCACCCAACACTTTCGGAAGTGCTAGATGAAGCGTATAAAAAAGTTAGGAGTTAGGAGTTAGGAATGAAAGAGGAATAAAGTTAGGAGTTAGGAATAGAAATGTAACTCCCAATTCCCAACTCCAACTCCTAACCCCTAATTCCCAACTCCAACTCCTAACCCCTAATTCTAATTCCCAACTCCTAACTCTTATTTACCTCCCTATGATTCAAATTCGTCGCCGTTCACCCCATCCAGCTATTGCTGTATCTATATTGCGATATCAAGTTGCTATGAGTGATGCTCAGGCACAAAATATTTTGGAGGAAATTGTTTGGTACAAAGAAGTAGAAGTTGAGCAAATGCGAGAAAAGCTCCCTTTACAGGAGTTGCAACGTCAAGTGCTCACAGCATCGCCACCCCGTGATTTTGTGGGGGCGCTGCGGCAAGGCAAGACAAAACCAGCTTTAATTGCTGAGGTTAAAAAGGCTTCACCAAGTAAAGGTGTTTTGCGAGAAGACTTTGACCCAGTGGCGATCGCACAGAAGTATGAGCAAGGCGGTGCTAGTTGTATCTCTGTGCTAACAGATCAAAAGTTCTTTTCTGGTAGCTTTGATAACTTGGCTAAAGTTCGTAATGCTGTAGACTTACCTCTACTCTGCAAGGATTTTGTTATCTATCCTTACCAAATGTACTTAGCACGTGTTCAAGGTGCAGATGCGGTATTATTGATTGCTGCAATACTTAGTGATCAAGATTTGCAATACTTTATCAAAATTGCCAATGCTCTGAAAATGGCGGTTTTGATAGAAGTTCATACCTTGGCTGAACTTGACCGTGTCTTAACCTTAGACGGAGTCTCTTTGGTAGGTATTAATAATCGCAACTTAGAAGATTTCTCGGTGACTTTGCAAACCACTTGTGAGCTATTAACGGCTAGAGGTAAGGAATTACAGGAACGAAACATCTTAGTTGTGAGCGAGTCAGGATTACATACCTCTGATGACCTAAATTTAGTTTTACAAGCAGGAGCATCTGCTGTTCTGATCGGAGAGTCTTTGGTGAAACAACCAGATCCTGAATTAGCGATCACTCATTTGTTTGCCCAATCTAGATAAAAATGTTGTTAAAACCTTTGTTCATAAATTCCTAGAAATGAAAAGCACTCGCATCACCTTTGGTGTACTGTAACGGTACCAAGTCTTAAAGATATCATAAAAGTTTCGTAATTTACGTAAATTCTTATGTCATTATATTAACATAGTTCTTAAGGTAAGGTAGAGTGACAGTTGCAGTTTTGCCACACGATACTTACTAAAAGCATTCTAAACATGGGGAAATTATCAAGAAGCCTTCATCTACTCCGACTTATGTTATGTACATTGCGAACATGATTAATATAGGTACATTGGTAGTCTTAATACTTTAAGATTAGAACTGCTTACCGTGTGCCCACAGGAACTGCCTATGCTTCGGAATTAGAATTGACGAACAAGCTCTCACGAATCCTCTATAGATAGAAAATTTTCATGCAGTCAATTCCTCTGCCTTCACCTATCCACTACGAGATCATACTGCAACTCTTAGAGAGACAAACTATGTTGGCAGTTAATGATGACCCAAGCTTGCGGCAGCAGGTGAATCAACTCATTATTACTCTCCGTAAAGCAGCTGCTCAACAAAAGCAGTTGGAAGAAAGTTGTCAGTTTTCCTCTCTGGAAGTTGATTACCGTTGGTCACTTAATCATCTTAGCAATGGACAAGTTGCAACCTCTGATTAGTGAATGAGTTTATCCAATTCAACAAAATTAAAAGAGCGGGCTACTGAATTATGAACCCGCTCTCCTAACTTATAAGTCAATACGCAAAAAACCATAAAGTTTAGTTCCCTATCTATCAGCCTTTGCCAAAAGCAGAATCGATGTGGCATGCTTGTTTTTCCTAGATAGACTACTAATTATGCAGTCTCAAGCCAATCATAAATTTGATCTAACTGATCTATGGTAATCAACCCATACTGCCAAAGAATCATCGGCAAAGGGCCTGGATCTTGTTTGCTGTGCCGGAGAGCAACTGCAATTGAAGCTGCAGAAATTGCTAAATCTTCTTGAAGGAAACGAACAAGTCGAGAGTAGGTAGACGGTGACATCTGTATCTCACCTTTTTGTATAGAGTGTATTGTCATACATCAACATAATTTTCCAGTCTGAAGTTATTACTCAACTATTTTCCTCTTGACACTCTGGTATTAGAACTTACTCCACTACGGCCTAAGTGGTGCTTTAAGACCAGCGCAATGCAGGAGGAATTATAGATTGTAGCGCTACTTGTCTGCTTAGAGCTACAAGCAACACTTTTCTCAGATGGAATATTATTTTTTTTACTTCAGTCAATTACTCAACTACACCTGTACTAGGAAGGATTCCTTAGCTTATACTCCCTTGTTGGCGACTCTTTGCACGTACGCCAAAAGGAATATTTTTTGTAATCTAAGCTCTAAAAAGTCGGCACCACCTTGAAGGCAGGACGACTCGACATCATTCACATCAGTATCAGATTTTATCCTTAAAACTTCCTTGTTTATCAAACTTAAGGATAGTTTTTTGACCAAGCCCCTTCGCGCGGGAACAGGGAATAGGGAACAGGGGACAGAAATTAAAAAAAATAAAAATATTTTTTTGCAACGCGCAGCTCAAGAAAAAATACGTCTGCTTCACATCCCCTGATTTTAATTATGGGGATTTCCCTGTTAAGAGTTCCCCTTTCCTTGTTCCCCCTTAATTTTTAGTTTGGTTTGATAGAAACTCAATTTTTATCTGGTCGCCTGTCTTCAAACCTAATTCGGCTGCTCGTCCAGCTCGCAGTTCAATCACTTGATCAATCGGTTGTCTAGGACCATAGCTAGGACAGGGATCATTAGTGCAAGGCGGTACAGAAGCGGCAATATACTGTACAACTCCCTTCCGCATAAAGATCATATCTAATGGTACATAAGTATTCTTCATCCAGAAACTAATCGGCTGCGGTGAAGGAAATTGAAACAACATACCCCTATTGTCTGGCAAAGCTGGTCGATACATTAATCCCATTTCTTGCTGTTGCTCTGTTAAAGCCACTTCTAACAGCAAAGTCGTACCATTAGGAACAATAGCACGACCTGAAATTGGTAGTTGTTGGCCAACATTCTTCTTGGGTAACGCTTGGGATTGCGAATCGGACGTAACACTAGGAGGATTTGCAGGCGTTGGAGCTGAACAGCTCATTAGTAAAACACTTAGGACTATTGAAAGCAAACTTATCCAGGAAAACATAATAATTTTTACTATCAGGGGGTGTGGGGTGTGGGGTGTGGGGTGTGGGG
>JAJPJF010000532.1 GCA_021324415.1 Nostocales cyanobacterium Centralia_MAG_434 | reverse complement strand
TAAAGATACCTGAATTTTATGGCTTTTTATCGCTAAGTCAAGGGTTGTAGTTTAGTACTGAGTAATTAAATTACATCACATTTTTCAGGTGCAAGATCTGAGCCTCCGACTGGCGGCAATAGCCACCAGTAAATAATGAAACTAGCACATTTTCAAGGGAAAGCTGAAAGCTTTGGTATATAAGGTTTATAAAATGTGCAAGTTAGGAGCCAACAAGCGATCACCAAAAGTTGCCAAGAACCAGATTATGCTTCAGAATTTTTCTCATGTTTTGATTCAAAGCACAGTAATCGTTGATTATAGAGTTTTTGTAGTCGGGTAGCAGGACTGTATCGCTATAATCCCGTCCCTTAGAATCAGACGTGCGTCTCACAACGTATCTGGTAATAATTTTATCGAGAAAAGGCAGAGGGCAGAGGGCAGAAGGGATTTATCCCTTTCTGAATGCAAGGGACCCTTTGCGCGACCGGAGGGAGCAAGGGTTCGGTGACCCCCACAAAATTTCCAATTTGGTGGCTCTCATTCAGGTGGGGTCAGAATCCCCTTCTGAATGAAACCTTCTGCCTTCTTTCTCCTGCTTTCTTCAACATTAATTCTTACAACTCCAAAATGTATTTGCTAATGGTAGTACAAATGTACAAACTTAAGTTGAAGGTAACCGTATTTGTCGCTAGCGACCTGGCTTTTTATGATGAAGACGTAACTTTTCAGCATTGAACAAAGACCTTTTCCTCTTCAGATATTTACTAGTAATAAAATGTCCAAGTGTTCATCTAATTTTTTAAAAAATAATAAATATAGCAATAATTCATAAGAATCAAAATCAAAATAAGTTAAATTAGTTAAAGAGGATTATCTTTTCAAAAAGCCTGATTTAAAAGCATGAATAAAAAAATCTATCTTAAAGTTGATACAGATATTACTACTATTTGTCAAGTTTTATCATGGTTTGAGCAAATCAATTCACCACCTATTTCTAACAAAAAAATCTGGTGGGAATGTCAAACGCTTATAATAGAAGGCTTTACAAATATTGTGGAACATGCCCACAAAAATTTACCTTTTGAAACTCCTATTGAGCTTGAGGTTAAGCGATTAGATACATGCATAGAAATTCGTATTTGGTCTCTAGGACTATCTTTTAATTTAGAGGAAAAACTTCAAAAAATATCTAAATTTGAGGAAAATACTGAGGAGCGTGGACGTGGATTAAAAATTATGTCAGAACTGGCCGATAAGTTGAGATATGAGTATATGTCAGATTATCGTTATTGTCTATTCATTAGTAAATCTTATTGATTTTATATTAGTTAATTGTATATATCTACTTAATATGAACTTAAATACTTAAATGTAATGAACAAAATTTCTAATTTTTAAACTAGGCTATTAGCATATATATATTCTTGACTGTGATCTTTTTCCTTATGACTATTGCACTTAAGGCATTTACCAGTAATAAAATGTTCTGCTGTTCAAGAGCAACCGAAGGCTGAAAACCTACACTATCAACCTGTTCCCACATCGATTAATAAGTAGAGTGGAACATTTTATTTTTGGATATCCCTTAACATCGGTGATAGAAATTATGAGATGATTAACTTGGTGCTCAAAGCACTGAAAGTTGCTGTTGTTAATCTTAATATCCCTGTTTTGTCACTTTAGGAGAACCCAATCCCCAGAATGGTTACGGGACTTTAATTTCCACATTTCGTCTCCAGATTTTAGTTTTTGTTAGAAAATAAAATCTCAAACCGTGAATAAATCAAAGTTTCAGAAGTTGGGTTCGATTATTGTTTTCCGAGAGTGACAAAACAGGGATATCCTTGTCTTGGCAGTATCATCTCCATCTCCCAAAAAAAATTGTGTTTTTCTCATTTACTGAGCCATTAAAAAAACTTGAATACGGTTAAGGGATTCTTCTAATTTCAAGATTAAGTTAGAAATAGCTCTATATTCTTTGTCATAAATCAGTTGTTCTAGTTGTTGTGTGATTAGGTTAATAGCTTTTGCACCAACGTTGGCACTCGAACCCTTCAAATGATGGACTTCTTGTTCAAAACGTAGAAAATCATTGTTGTTGAGCACTGCTTTCATTGCTTCCAAATGAGATTGAGTATCTTCTAAGAAAATTTGTAATAACTCCAATTCAAATGCTGGATTGTTTTCCGAGATCCGGTGCAAGTGTTCCCAGTCAATCAGTAGATTATGTGAATCAACATCTGTTGTCGCACCTGTTTGTATAGATACAATTATGCTTGCCCAGCGCTCTAGAGTCTGCGCCAATTTTTCTTTCAGCACGGGCTTAGTTAGATAGTCATCCATACCTGCATCTAGACACATTTGTCGATCTTCTTTCATCGCATTAGCTGTCATAGCAATGACTACAGGGCGGTGATGGTTAGGAAAGGAGCTTTCTGGCCAACGATAAATTTCTTTTGTGGTTTCTAACCCATCAAGAATTGGCATTTGACAATCCATAAGAATCACATCATATGGCACTTTTTTTAACAACTGCAGAACTTCTTTGCCATTGGCAGCGACATCAGCTTCATAACCTAGGCTCCTAATCTGCTTGAGCGCTACTTTTTGATTTACTAAATTATCCTCGGCTAGCAAAATTCTTAACTTTAATTTAGTATGAGAGTAAGAAGAGTGAGTATAGTGGGAAAGAAATTGAAAAGATGAACTTATTCCCTCTTGTTTTTTTCTCTCTATGTTCTCTTTTACTTGTGTTTCTCTTTCTCTATGTTCTGGCTTTAAAATAGTCATAATGGTATCAAGTAACCGAGATGCCTTAACAGGTTTAACTAGATAAGCAGCAAATCCTATTTTTAGTGCCTGTTGTATTTCGTCCTGTTGGTTAGTAGATGTCAATAAAATTAAGGGTATGTTGGAAAGAGTCGCATTTGCCTTAAGTTGTTCTCCTAAAGTCAGACCATTTATATCTGGCATCTGCATATCCACTAAGACGAGATCATAAGGTATTCTCTCGACAACAGCATTGTGAAGAGTAAATAGAGCACTCGTTGCATCAGGTGCCTCATCCACCTTCATACCCCAGCGACTAGCTTGGTGATAGACAATTTTGCGATTGGTTAGGTTGTCATCAACTATCAAAATGCGACGATTGGTAAGCAACCCATACTCTTGTGTTAAGAAAACAGGCTGGAGTTGCTTGATAAAAGGAATTTTGAACCAAAATTTAGATCCTTGCCCTAGACAACTTTCCACCCCAATTTCTCCTCCCATCAAAGTCACAAGTTCCTTGCAGATAGCTAATCCCAAACCAGTACCACCATACTTGCGAGTTGTGGAAGCATCTACTTGGGTAAAGGGAGCAAAAAGTTTGTGTTGATTTTCGGGGGTAATGCCAATACCAGTGTCTATCACAGTAAAAAGAATTGTTGCCGTTGTTGTAGTTTCTGTTGATAAATCCGCTCTTACTACAACTTCTCCAGTACTGGTGAACTTGATGGCGTTGCTGACTAAGTTCATCAGAATTTGTCGCAGACGACTAGCATCTCCTTGAAGATTGATGGGGACATAGCGATCAATTAATGCGGCAATTTCTAATTTCTTTATATGAGCTTGAGGAGCCAATAAATCTAAGATTTCTTCGACACATACGGATAGGTCAAAGTCTAGAGTTTCTAAAGCCATTTCCCCAGCTTCAAGTTTGGATAGATCTAAAATCTCATTGATCAAAGTCAACAAGGCATCTCCACTAATGCGTATAGTTTCAACAAAGTCTTTCTGCTCAACAGTGAGAGGAGTTTCTAATAGTAGTCCAGTCATTCCCAATACAGCATTCATCGGGGTGCGGATTTCATGACTCATATTTGCTAAAAAAGCACTTTTAGCAAGAGATGCTAATTCAGCTTCTTGACGAGCAACTTCAAGTTCTTGTCGTTGACGGGTTTCTGCTTGTAGAAGTTGGGCTTGGGTGATCGCAACACCGACTTGGTCTGCAAGTTCCCGCAACAATTGAGTTTCAAAACTCGACCATTGACGTGAATGAGTACACTGATGGACAATTAGCAAACCACTTAGTTCTTCCTGGACAAGAATCGGCACAACTAAATTCGCTTGAACGCCAAATTGCTGGAGTAATTCCACATGAGTGATCTGAACTCCAGCCACATCTAAATCAGTAACTTCCGTTATCTGGCCTCGACGATACTGCTGTAAACAATATTGCTGAGAGAATTCAGCTTGAAGGTAATCCTCAATGTTCTTTTGCTCTTTAATCGCATGATGGTCTGCAGAGACAGCTTCGGTGACAACATTTCCCTGATTATTTGGCAACATCTGATAGATTAAAACTCGATCCCAGGAAAGCATCTTTTGTAACTCAGTCACCGTCGTCTGCAGAATTTCTTCAATTTGTAAAGATTGACGAATCTTGAGAGTAATCTCAGTAAACAGTTGTGCTCGCCAGTTTTGGCGATGAAGTTCTGTCTCTGCCTGCTTACGTTGGATAAACTGACCGACTTCTTGACCAACAGAGGTCATAATTTTTAACAACTCTGCATCTTGATACTGAATTTCTCGATTAAAGAAACTCATGACTCCAAGAATTTTATGCCCACTATAAACAGGAAAACCAAAAACTGTGTGTAATTCTGCTTGGGCAGCGATTTGAGAACGCAAGAAGTTAAGATCATAGGAGACATCAATAATCCAAATCGATTGGTGACTACTCCATATACGACCGGGTAATCCAATTCCAGGTGCAAAAGACATTTGTCGGGATGTTTGGCTAAATTCTTGTAGTTCAACAGATACTGGATGCCAGATATCCAGACAACGCAAAATCTTGGCTTGTTCATCCACTATCCAAATCTCACCCAAGTCCCATCCTAAATTTTCACAGATCACCTGCAGAATACGGGAAGTGGCTTCACTAGTGGTAGCACACTCTGCTAACACACTGGTTACAGCATGCTGTGCACTTAAATACTGTTCAGCCTGTTTTTGTTCAGTGATATCAATACCAGTACTGATAATGTATTCTACTACACCCTCATAGCTTTGGAGGACAGTGTTTGACCATGCAATCAGTCGTCGCCGACCATCCTTAGTGACCCAGTAGTTTTCATACTCTTGGAGCTTTTGATTAGTTTGTAGCTGCTCAAAAACTATTTTAGCCTGCTCAACTTCTTCAGGGAGTAAAAATACATTCCAGAAGTATCTCTCTCTAACTTCATCAAACGAGTAACCTGTCGTTTGTTCACAGGCTTGGTTGAAGCGGACAATTTTTCCCTGCGAATCTAAAACAACTACCAGGGCACTGACTGTATCTACCACTGCAGAAATAAAATTGCGTTCTTTTTGAAGTGATTCTTCTATCTGTTTGCGCTCATTAACTTCACGATAGATAAAATAGTAGACTAATACTAAAATGACCAAAGTAAAACTGATAGCAAGTACAAGTGTCAAAATCGAGTTATAGGCACTAGCTTTTGCTACTTGTAATTGCTGCTCAAACAAACTACTCTCTTGATTTTTTACCTTATAGATAATTTTGTAGATCTCATCCATAAGGTTCTGTTCCTTATTTGTCTGGACTTCCTGCAACGCTGCTTTAAATCCTTTGTTTTGGCGCAAATTAATAGTTAGTCTAAGTTCTGCTAGGTTTGTTGTAAGCAAAAGATTAAGCTTTTCAATCTGTTGTTGTTCCTGGGATTGCTCTGTTGTTAAATTTCTCAGATTTTTAATTTTTTGTTCGATTTTTGGAACTGCTAATTGATAGGTTCTTAGATAAAGTTTGTCTCCAGTAAGGATGTAATCGTGTTGTCCGGTTTCAGCAATCTTGATTTGAGTGAGTAGTTCTTCTAAAATGTTAATTTTATGTTGAATTTTGCTAACTTGATGACTATTATTAATAAATATTTTTGTTTGGTAATACGAGACTAATGTAATGAAAAACAAGAGTGCCGAAGTTAACCCAAATCCTTGAGCAACTCTTTTAAAAAAATGTCTACGTTTGTTATCTAGTGGTTTACTTTGATTAGTTGTCAATACTAAACTTGCTAGGTTACGCCGCAATTCCATTTGCTTAATGACTTGGCGACCTATGGTTCGTAATGCTTCCACTTGTTCTGGTGTGAGTTCTCTAGGAACATGATCAATTACACACAGTGTTCCTAAAGATTGTCTTTCAGCGTTAGTCAAAGGTACACCAGCATAAAAACGGACATGAGGGTCGGAAGTAACTAGCGGATTTGTGGCAAATCGTTTGTCCCTCATGGCATCAGGAACAATAAAAATCTCATCAGGTTGAAGGATAGCATGAGCGCAAAAGGAAATATCACGCGGTGTCTCTAGCGCCTCTATACCTACTTTTGACTTAAACCACTGGCGGTTGGTATCAACCAAGCTGATTAAGGCAATAGGAGTTCCACAAATATATGATGCTAAACGGGTCAAATCGTCAAAGGCTTCTTCTGCAGGGGAATCAAGGATCTTTAACTGTAAAAGAGACTCAATTCTCTGTGTCTCGTTCTCAGGTAATGGTGCTTTCATCATTTATTATTTAGTCATTGGCTCTTAATCATTAGTTGCTCGAATCATCAATACATTAATTAAGCACTCCATCATATAAAAATATAATTATTTTGTTTTGATTTATTGACGAAGATGATTCTTTTCATTCATCTATAAAACTACCATTAGTTCTCGTCTTCTGCAGTTCTGTCATGGCTTGCCGATTAGCTAGGTAATCACATATCCTGACGTGCATCTGTAATCAACCAGTCTAAAGCAGCTGCTTGCAAATCTACGGTTTCCCCGGTTTTGTCTACACAATAACGTCCAAAGACCAATTTATCAACTAAATTGACTCCACTTCCGAGTCGAGACCATTCAAAAATCACGCTGTTGTCTACTATGACATCATTGCATATCCAACAATTAGAACCAATCATTGTCGGACCAACAATTTTTGCTCCATCTTCAATCTTAGTCATACTACCAATGTACACGGGACCTGTAATGTCTGCTTTGTTTAAATCTATAGCTACGTTTAAGCCAGCATAAATTCCAGGAGCAATTTGCTCACCTGGAATTTGTACATTTTTAATTCTTCCTAACAAGACATCACGAATTGCTCGCCAATAGTCTGGTACTTTACCAATATCTACCCATTCAAAATCCATAGGGATAGCATAGAACGGGGCACCAACTTCTACTAGTTTAGGGAATAACTGACTACCAATATCATATTCTACCCCAGATGGAATATATTCCAATACCTCTGGCTCAAATATGTAAATACCTGTGTTAATGTTAGTACTTAAGGCTTCTTCTATCTTGGGTTTTTCTTGGAAAGCTTTAATACGACCATCGTTATCCGTAACTACTACACCATAGTGTGAAACTTCTTTTTGGAGAACAGTTTTTGTAATAATGGTAGCGATTGAACCCTCGGATTTGTGCCACTTGAGGGCTGCTGTCAGATCTAGATCAATCAAAGCATCACCACACAAAACCACAAAAGTATCATCAAAAAAGGGGAAAAAGTCTTGCACACGTCGTATTCCACCAGCAGAACCAACAGCTTCTCCCACTAATTTACCATCAATAATACGACCTTCAAAAGAATAAGCAATCTGTACCCCGAACCTTTGACCATCGCGAAAATAGCTTTCGATTTCTTTTGCTAAATGGCTAACATTGATCATAATTTGGTTAAACCCATGCTTGCGTAACAGCTCTAGTAAAAATTCCATGACTGGTTTTTGTAGAATAGGCATCATTGGTTTGGGCATGGTATATGTAATAGGACGTACACGAGTTCCTTTACCTGCAGCAAGAATCATTGCTTTCATATTTGATTTTCACCAACTTTTAGCGAGGTTAGTATTAATGAGTGATAGTTTATCATCTGCTTATTTCCACTCTATGTCATCCCTAAAAATACGGATAATAGTAATTTAAACCTAGAGAAGCTCAGAGTTTTGTGTAGTAATCCCATGTAACTTTTGAAAAACTTGACTAATAGAATAATTACCTATTTAAGCTGATATATAGCAATCCTAAATGAGTTGTGAAAAAAGTGAGCCATACATAAATATCTTGGGAAAATCAAAAACCTGACGATGAGTAATGAGTTCAAATAATCTTTTAACATG
>JAJPJF010000283.1 GCA_021324415.1 Nostocales cyanobacterium Centralia_MAG_434 | reverse complement strand
CATAGAAAAGAGCTTCTAGAATAAAGTTATAGGAAGAGATAGAAATAACCTGCTCAAGTGTAAGTTGGTCGAATATTTCTTGAATGCGATCTCGCAAGGCTTGTAACAAAGAGAAAAGCTGATTTTTGAGAGTTTTTTTGAGCAATTGCCAAAGTCTTTCAATCGGGTTGAGTTCGGGATCTGATGGTGGTTGAAACAGAGGAATAATGTTCTCAGGCCAGCTAATTGCGGAACTGGTATGAGCAGGGGCTTGGTCAAGCTGTAAAATGGCATAATCGGAGCCCAATTGCATCGATAGCCAGTCCAAAAACTGTTGAAAACACTCACCATCTAATTTTGGATATTCATCAAGTCTAGGATCTCCCGTCAACGGTTCAATGGCACCATAAATCCAAAAGTTATCTCTGGGCCATTTCACCTCAACTGTAGGTTTGACTCCTGAAGCGGTAATCACAATTCCTGTGAGAGTTTTTAATCCAACTCTAGTTTCATCTTGGCACATATAGCGAACACACTGGCCGGGTGCTAGATGTTCTTCTAGGCAGTTGATAATGATACCGAGTTTTTTTTAAACTCAGATACCAACTGTTCATCCTGCTGTTGACAATGAGTGCGTGGGACTTTCAGTTTTGCTTTTAATCGGTATCTCACCCACGCATAAGCTGTGGCGTACTCTATATCCAGCCCATGTTGGCTAATGAACCACTCTACTATTTCACCATAACTATAAAAACCAATTCCAGTTTCTAGTTCTTGCTTAAGGGCGGCAAGGGCCTCATCATTAATTTTTCGGTTTGCTCCGGGTGCTTTCTTGATTTCTAACAAGCAAGACTTTCCACTAGTTCTGTACTTCTGCAACCATCTTGTCACCGTTGATTTATCTCTAGCCAAACGTTGTCCTATTTCCTGTTGTTCTTTAACTTGCCCACTAAAGAGCCACCATAACATTTGTAATTTTTCTTTCTGTATTCGGGGAAGACACTGTTTGTAGGCGTTTTTTTAGTTCTTCTTCGCTTTCAGCTATTTCAATCTTAAATGGGCGGCTCATGGTTATATCAACTTACCGACTTTGCTTCTACCTATTATATGCAGCTTCATCTTAAATTGGTATAACCCCTCTTTTGTCACTACGAGGAGAGAAAAATACTGCCTCAACTCTGAATGCTAAACAAAATAATGAATTGTGCGATCACATCCCAATTTTGTCATTTAAATCTCCTTGTTGAAAAGAGACGTAAAAATAGGGGTTTGAGATTATTCTCTGCCGAAGGTAACAAAAGAGGGATAACTCATCAAACAGCCACAGCCCAGCTTTAGTAAGATAATAGCGAAAAGTTCCTTAAATAATATCTGGAAAATTGGTTGTGGTGTCAGTAATGAGTGTCGTTATATCTATATTATTAGTGACTGACACCAACTCAAAGTTTGATACTTTATCCCGATTGTTCCTCCCGAAATGCGGCATTTTCGCTTTATCTTTCAAATAGGTAATTTTCTTCTACTCCTCATCCGGGTATTGAGGAGGACTAGCCCCAACTCGTTTAGTGATTCTGGGATACTTGCCTGATTGTGCCTTATCTTGTATGGTTATGACATTAATCTGGTGCCACCAATCATCACCAAAATCGAACCAGTAACCAAAAGCATCATCAATAGATAAGCCGAGCGTTGCAATTGAAGTACTAGACACATCCCCTGTAGGCGCTGGTGTTAAATCGGAATTTGAAAATGCTTGTTTTAAGCCGTAGCGTCTTGCATTTGGATCTTGCGGGCCACTTCCTCCAACTTGAAATTCGTACATATGTTCTTCTTCTCGGTCAAATGCTTTGAAGATGATTTTATGTAGATCCTGCAAAGTATTGCTGCCTTTAATCTCAATGGTTCGAGACACCACTGGATTATCCGCAATAAATTCCTCGGTAAGTGGGCCGTCAATTAAAAAGACATCCAGCACATATAGTGTATTTGGAGAAGAGTTAACTGCTTTTTTAGAAACGTTTTCTGATTTTTTAGTTTTAGCCATACTCATTACTTTGGTTTACTCCTAAGAGACACATTTTGAAATCCTTATATAGCAAGGTTTTTAGAGATTTGAGTAAAATGTGTCTCTTAGGAGTTTAGCTTAACCATATCCAGTTTTTTGAACTTCATCCTATAAGGTTTAGTAACGCAGATCAAACAGACCAAGGATTAACGATTACAACCCCTGTTTGAGCAAAATCATTTTCGTTACGCGTGACAAGTGAAAGAGAGTTTTGCAAGGCGATGGCTGCAATCAGAGAATCCATAACGGGTAGAGGCCGCCCCAAAAGTTCAAGTTGTCCGACTAGGTTTCCCCACAACACCATTGTTGAAGCATCTATACTTAAAATTCTGTTTTCAAAGCGATTGGGTAGAGTTTCATTTAGCCAGGTTAAGAGAGATTCTTTGCGCTTAGATGAGGTAAGTTTGCTGATACCTTTAGCAATTTCGCCAATTGTAATCACGCTCAGGTAAAGTGTTTCTGGTACTTGAGCATCTAGCCAATCTAAAACTTGTTGATTTGGTTGTTTAGCAACTAATTCAGAAATCAGGCAGGTATCAAGGAGGTACTTCATGGGGTGAAGGCATCGTGAGAAAGGCTGCGATCTCGGCTCAGGTCAAGTTCTTCTGCAAGTTCAGCCAGAGGGGATTGACGAAAGAATTCTGAGAGTTTGCTTGGTTGCTCTAGGTGGGTGTTGTGTATAGTAAGGCTTTGGGCAAGGAGTTGGATAACATACAGTTTTTCGTTAGGGGAAAGTTGAAGGAGTTGTTGTTCGAGTTCTCTTATAAGCATGATGGGGTTAAAGTGGAGGATAATTTTATTCTACTTTCACCAATTGCGTCAAATTTACCAGATGCCTACAATAGATAGGCAGTTAGAGCCTGTCAAGAAACAACTTTTACAATTTGTTATCTAGAAAGCCTATTGAGAAAGTATTCCTACCTCAAAAAAGGCAAGGTTGTTACTTGACAACCCCTTAGACATTTAGTTTACTACCGCCAACCAATCACACACCACAGACTTACACCCGCCCTCAAAGCTGACCCAGACCTGCCATTGTCCCAAGTAAGAGTTCCATATCGGCTCAGAGTCAGCAACACCAACAGCCTCACCGACTTTGGAAGCTAGTTCAGTGTAGAACCGACCAGAACTTTCTAGTCCCTGCCTTAGCTTCAGCTTTAATCTCTTCCAGGCTTGGGCAGCCTCATTTAATGAAAGGGAAGTAAGCTGCTACGCAGCTTGATTGTATAATGTGATATTAAGTAAACAAGCGATCACTATTCGACATATGCCAGCAAAAAATCATCTTTCAAGGGCAGCAGAAGGAAAGGCTATTAAAAACGTTAAAAGAACACGAAAATCCTTATGTAAGAGAAAAAATTCTAATTCTATTGTTAATGAACGATGGAAAAACTTATCAAGAGATAAGTGATTTTTTAGATATTGCATATCCCACAGTGGCATACTGGGCAGTTCATGGAGATCCAGATAACCTAGAAAGCTTTTTGGATGGAAGAAGAGAGGGTAATTTTCGTAAAATTACTAAGGAGTATGAAGAGTTATTATTAGAAGTTATTGAAAAAGAGCCAACAGAATATGGATATGAATTTGGTCGATGGACAGCAGCAAGGCTAGCAACATATCTAGAAAAATCAACAGGAATTAAGTTAAGTGGGTCTCAAGTTAGGCGGGTATTAGAGCGAAAAAAGTACGTTTACCTCTGGGCAAAATACAGCCTAGAGGACAAACAGAACCCTGAAAAACGTAAAGCATTTAAAGAAAAATTTAAAGAATATTTAAGAATAACAAAAGAAACTCTAGAGCGTTTACAGGTATGGTTTTGGGATGAAAGTGGATTTAGTTTAAGAGTTATAAGAAGAAAAAATTGTGGTCAGAAAGGAAGACGAAAAAAAGTGACAGGACAAAGGAGAAAGGGAAGAGTAAATATTATGGGTGGTTTACGTTACCATGATAAGAAGAGAATTAACTTTGTTATTCAAAAAGGAAATGCAGATGTATTTGACGAATAGATTAAATCATTGAATATTTTTCTAATACAAGAATGGATAGAACAAGGTCATACAATTGAAAATTTTTATACAGATTCAGCAAAAATAGTTATTATTTTAGATAATGCTAGCTTCCACAAAAAGAAAGATATTTTAAATAAAATTGAGACGGAAATGCCAAATATTATCTTGGAATTTTTACCAGAGTATAGTCCTGATTATAACTTGATTGAATTAGTTTGGCATTCTGCAAAGGAATATATTGCTCATAGATTATTTGAATCAGTATCTCAGCTAGAAGAGTTGTTAATTCGATTACTTAATGAAGGTGGTCTTATTATTAAATGGGAGCGAAAAATTAAAAATAAAGGTAACGCTGTTTATGGTTCTTCGGCTAATTTTATGGAGTATTAATAGTAAAATGCCAGTTTAATAAACTGCGTAATCTAAAATTGCTAAAATTGCGAAACCCATATCCAAGCCTTTTAAT
>JAJPJF010000328.1 GCA_021324415.1 Nostocales cyanobacterium Centralia_MAG_434 | reverse complement strand
GGGATGTGAACTTTGAAGATTGAGTTCGAGGGGTCTCGATAGGAAGACGGGTTTTTGTCGTTGAGGTTGATTTGCCAATGAGCTTACCAATAGTGGCGATTTTAGCAAGTAACGCTTGAGCAACTTCTGGGTTACCACTAGATCCCAAAACTGGCGTATTAACTGCATCTAGCGCTCCGCATCCTAGCGCTTCAAATACTTTACCAGCATTCTTGCCAACACTAGCTGTCACAATGAGAATGGCGCAAGGAGACTTTTTCATAATTTGGCGAGTCGCCTCCACCCCATCAATGACTGGCATGATTAAATCCATCAAAATCAGGTCTGGGGTATCTTGAGAACATTTGGCGATCGCATCAGCACCATCACGTGCTACCCAAGCCACTTGATAATCAGGGACAACCATTAACACGCGTCGAAGTGTTTCTACTGCCATTATCATGTCATTGACGATCGCGACTCTCATTGGGTTGTTGTCCTTTGTTATTTATCTTTTGTTGTTTTTAAATGACCAATGATCAATGACTAAGCACCGATTAAATCAATAACTGCATTCACTAAGCTATCGTCATGGAAACTTGCTTTTGTTAAGTAATAATTAGCCCCTGCAGCTAGACCTTGAATGCGATCTTCTTCACGGTCTTTGTAGGAGATAATAATTACAGGAATTGAATGTAATTTTGGATGATTTTTAATCTTACTCACCAGTTCAATTCCATTCATGCGTGGCATATCAATATCGCTGATGACTAAATCATAGTCATTGGCACAAATTGCATGCCAACCCTCCATACCATTTACAGCTACATCTACTCGATACCCTCTGTTTTCTAGTAATTTGCGCTCCATTTCGCGGACAGTAATTGAGTCATCTATAACTAAAATACTCTTGCGGGAGTCTACAATAGCCTTTTGATGATCATCACTAAAACGGCTTAAATTACGGTTATTAAGTAGATTATCAATTGAGCGTACAAGATCTGAAACATCGACGATGAGAATGGGAGAGCCATCACCCATAAGCGCTGCAGCACTTATATCCTGAACTTTACCCATCCTTGGATCTAAAGGTCTAACGACCAGATCGTGTTCACCCAAAAATCTATCTACTACTAAGCCATAATAATCTGATTGGTCACTGATCACGACAACAGATAACCTGTCAGACTTGGAAGGAGGTTCCTTCAATTCCAAGACCTGATGGGCAGCTACCAAACCAATATTTTTATTATCCAGAGTGAAATACTGGCGGTTTTCAACGGAGTAAATTTGATTGACATCGACTATGACAATCTTGTCGATACGCACTAATGGAAACGCATAAGGCTCACCGGAGATTTCCACAAGTAAGGTGCGAACAACGGACAACGTCAATGGTAACTGGAAATGAAAACTTATGCCTTTTCCTATCTGAGAAATAGCTCGTACAGTACCACCCACTTCCTCAGCCATACTTTTGGCAATATCCAGACCAACACCGCGACCTGAAATTTCAGTAACTTGCTTTGCAGTGGAAAACCCAGGTAAAAACAGAAATTCCATGAGTTCACTATCACTGAGCTGATCTGCCATTTCTGCAGTTGTTAAGTTTTTGCTGACAATTTTTTGTCGTAGCCAGTTTGGGTTGATTCCCTTACCATCATCAGAAATAGTAATGGCTAACATCCCCCCACGGTGAAAGGCTTCTAATCTCACTGTTCCTTCTTGTGGTTTTCCTACTGCTAAACGCTCCTCGGGAAGTTCAATACCGTGATCCACAGAATTGCGTAAAATATGGGTTAGGGGAGCTTCCAATTTCTTTAAAATATCTCGATCAACTGGCGTAGATTTGCCAAGAATTTCTAATTTTACCTGCTTACCCAACTTTCTAGCTAGATCGCGAATCATGCGCGGAAACCCCTGCACCCCGTCAGCGAACGGACGCATGTTGGAAGCAATCACTTCTCGATACAAGCGATCAGAAAGACTAGCAGTGCGACGGGCAAACAATTCCAGTTCACTAAGGCGCTCACCCAAAATTTCACGACACTCTTGCTCCTTTTGCCGTGCTGCTTCCAAATATTTCACACTATCTTGATTTACTTGGCTAACTAAGGTTGCGTTCTGCAAATTTTCTAGAATTTTTGTCAACTCCAGTTGCCGTTTCCGCAGGATCATTAGAGAATCAGCAAACGGTTGCAGCCAATTTGCTTCTATGAGTGATTCTCCTGCCAAACCCATGATGCGATTCAAGTTCTCCGCACTGACCCGCACAACTCGCTCTGTTGAAGCTAACTGTGCTGTAGACTGGTGAAGTTGCTCCAAATTACCAGATACTGCCTTGACTAAATTCTTGGCAGTATTTGTATCTGGTTCATCTGGTTGCTGAGTTCTTTGGTCTTGATAAGGCAGTACTCGTGTATCTGTTGTGAAGCTAGCTTGTTGCTCGAGTGCCTTTTCCACTTGTTGTGGGCGTACTCCTACCCTAGGAGATGGTGCTGCTCCTGGTGTCAGTATGGCAGCGATCGCATCTCTAATGGTTGCTATTTCCTGCTCGTGTTCTGACAGCCAGGAATTTAACTCTCCAGCCTCCAGTTTGCTAACACTCAATAGCAGATCCGCCCCAGAGAGTAACACATCCACTTCATCTGGTCCTAAAGTAACAGCTTGTTTCTGTGCTGCCACAAAGCAATCTTCCATGACATGAGCTAGCCCAACAGCAGCATCAATGGCAACAATCCGAGCAGCTCCTTTCACTGAATGCGCTGCCCGCATCAGAGATTCCAGAGCTTGGGCAGACTGAGGCTGCGTTTCTAGTGCCAATAGCCCCTCATTTAAAATAGCTGCCTGAGCTTCCACTTCCAGTCGGAACAAGTCCAGCATAGAAGCATCCCCTATGGGAGAGGAGAAGGAGGAAGTACGTGAGGGAGAAATTTCCTTTGTTTCCTTTTGTCCTTGTTCTTTGCTCTCCTCGTTCACTCCACTTGCCACAACAGCAGGAACCTCTACAACACCCAAACTCTCCTTGTTCACCCCAGTCTCTACAACAGAGGAAACCTCCACAACATGCTGACTCCCCTTGTCTTCTTGTCCTCCTTGTCCTCCTTGTCCTCCTTGTCCTCCTTGTCCTCCTTGTCCCCTTGTCTCCTGTTGCTCCTCTACTCCCCTGCTCCCCACTCCCCCACCAGTCAAAACGTTAACAATCTCCTGCCTAGTGGCTTCCATCTTCTGCCTGTGTTCCAACAGCCACTGATTTAGGTCTTCTTCTTTAACTTGGCTGATACTTAGAAATAGATCAACTCCTTGCATCAGTCTATCTACTTCCTGTTTTCCCAAAGTGATTATTTTATTCTGAACTGCAGCAAAGCAGTCTTCCAGGATATGAGCAAGGTTAGCGGCAGTATCAATTTCAACAATTCTGGCTGCTCCTTTCATTGCATGAGCAGCCCGCATCATGGACTCCCATTTTGGAGGAGACTGGGGTTGAGTTCCAATGGCTAACAATCCCTCTTGTATGAGAACTGCATGAGTTTTTACTTCTAGTTGGAATAAATCCAACATGGAGAAGTCGTTCATATCCTGTCCGCTGTTGCTCACAGAAGCCTCCGGTTTAAGTTGTAAAATAATAAATCCGAGTCTAAGTAATTCACTTTTTGCCCCTGCCAGTGAATCACTCCTTTTGTGTATGCTTCAGTGGCTTTTGAAATTACGACAGGGATGTCTTGTAATTCAGTTTGTTGAAAGCGATGAACTCCACACACTTCATCGACTGTAAAGACCCACCTATCTTCATCACTTGCAACGACCACCATCCGCTTAGAGCTAAAAAGACTTGGTGGAGTTAACGAGTCAGCCGTTGCTTCCAAGTTAAGGAGATTGCCAAGGGAAATGCACATGAGAATTTCCCCGCGAACATTGACTAGACCTAAAAAGAGTTCATTACTACGGTGGGGTAGTGTGTGAATAACACAGGGTGAGATTACTTCTTGAAGTAACCGAACAGGGAGAGCTAGCAATTCGCCTAGTAGACGAAAGATAATGACTGAGATAGTTTGAGCAGATTGGACAATCGCTCCACTGCTTTGTTCCTCAAACTCATCAACCTGGGCTTTTGCCAGTATGTTAGTCCATTCATACAAATAATCTGGCGGTGCTTCCCGTTCTAACAAACTGCGTCCGGCTGCAGAGTAAACAGGGCAGTTGCGGCAATGAATCACAGCTTTTAGCTCTGGACAGGTGCGATCGCCCTCTACGCCAATATGATTCCAGCAATCTTGCACATTCAGTTGATTGCTAACAATACTTTTCTGCATATCTTTGCATATACATATCACTATACTATATGGTTTTTAACTTTGTACCTTAAATTGACAAATCACCCCCTGTAATCCCTGCGCAGCATCATCTAGTTGGTCAAGGGCGCGATTTGTTTCTTGTAGGGATTGAACTATTTGTTGAGAAGATTCACTTAACTGGGCGATCGCACTGCTAATTTGCTGTGCACCTTCAAATTGCTGCTCCATACTCTGACTCACCAGTTCAACGCGTGGAGTTAGACTCTGTACTTGGTCAATCACTTGGGCAATCTCTCCACTGATTTGACTCACCAAGTCCACATGGTGATTGACTTGATTGTTGAACTTATCCATTTCCATCACACCTGTGGATACAGAGGATTGCATCTCTTTGACCATTTGCTCAATTTCCAGGGTTGCCACTGCCGTTTGATCTGCCAGTCGCCGAATTTCTCTTGCCACCACTGCAAAACCTGCTCCATACTCTCCTGCCTTTTCAGCTTCGATAGCAGCATTGAGGGACAGTAAATTTGTCTGGTCTGCCACTTTTGTAATTGTTGTGACAACGCTGTTGATGTTGTTTGCTTTTTCGTTCATCACTCCCAAAGAAGAGGAAATGGTGGTTGTAGCTAGAGCTAACTGACGCATTGCAGTTGCCATTTTTGTTAGGTCAGCTTGACTATGACTTGCTGCCAATGCCGTTGTTTGTGCTGTCTTGGCAATATCTTCCATTGTCTTGACCAATTCTCCTGAGGTGGCAGCGATTTCACTTGAGGTGGCACTTACTTGATTTGTAGAGGCTGCTTGTTCTGAAACTGTTGCCTGTAACTGCCTACCTGCCGCTGCAATTTGGGTTGTAGAAGTGGTGATTTGGATACCGGACTTTTGTGTCTGGGATATTAGCGAATTCAGGCTTTTCGTCATGTTACGGAAGGCTGCCAGTAATTGACCAATTTCGCTTTGATCGTTAATGACTTCAATGGTCTGGCTTAGGTCACCTTCTGCAATCTGTTCTGCTGATGCAACCGCTTTTGGCAGTTGTCGCCTCAAGGGCAAACTAATCCATAGAGCAACAATAATAGTGGAGATGATTGCTAACCCAGTCGTCAGCCAAACGATAATAAGCAAAAATTGTCTATCTGCGTCAACCTTCTGATTGTGCTGCTTTACGGAAGCGTCAATTTGCTGATTAAATTGTTGTCGTAAGCTTTCAAGATTTCTCGCTGCAGTAGAATCAATACTTTGGCCTGCCTCTGCGGAGTTGTTAGCATCAGCTAGCCGAAAAACTTCTTGAGAACTCTCATGGATTTTTCTACCTTGCGCAATTAAAGTGTTTGCCAAATCTCTATTTTGAGGATCAACCGCATCATTTTGTAGCACTTGAGTACTTTTATTAAAATCTTCATAAGCTGTATTGTAGTCTTCTCTATACCTTTTATCTTTTGGAAAGAGTGCAACACCTCGTAAAGTCCGGATTAGCCTAGAAATGTTATAAGACACTTCTCCAGCTTCTCTTGCTATGTTTTGAAGTTGATAATTCTCTGTCTCTAAATTAAAGATTTCTTGACTTTTTGCAGAGACTACTAAACCTTGCAAAATGAGAAGAATTAGGGGAACAGAATATCCAATTAGAATCCGGTTACCAATTTTGTTCAGCATTTTCCTTTGCTATTTTTATAATGTTTGCTTATTTAAATTTCTAAAAATGATTTTAATTATATAAAGGTACATTTCTAACAAGTGTTTGTTATTTAATAGTTTTTCATCTTTCAATTTCCATTTTTTGTAACCTTTGGATACGTTGCCGCAAAATTGCTGTGGCGGCTAAATCACCACGATGCTCATGAAGCAGTGCTAAATGTGTGAGTGCCTCGTAGCTATTTGGTTCAAGATAAATCGCTTTCTGATAGCATTGCTCAGCTTGCTCGTTATTACATTCAGCCTGATACACTTCTCCCAATAAAAGGTAAGCCTGAGCACTTGTGGGATTTTGTGTGAGATAAGTCTTGCACAGAGCAGCAGCTTCATTAAACTGTCCCATATCTGCAAGGTTTCTGGCTGTTTGGATAATAACGTTAGGAGAGTGTATGGAGGGTTTTATGGGGAGCTTTGTAGCAGATAGGGGCTTAATATTTGCTTTCTCTATGGCTTTACTGGGTGTCTCTACCTTGCGGTAGGCAAAACTAAATGGATGGCGAACTGAGGCAAATTGGTTGCTCGGTATTTTGCCTGTTTCTGCTGAACCCACAAATAACAGACCATTGGGAGTTAATAAACGGTCTAAAATTGCCATAGCTTGGGAGCAAGCGGAAGACTCTAAGTAAATCAATAAATTGCGGCAGAAGATCACGTCATATTGTTTACAGGTAAGGCAAAACGGTTCTAAAAGATTTCCATGAATGAAATTAACTGTATTGCGAACTAACTGACATACCTCGTAACCATTTGATGTTTGCTGAAAATAAAATTCCTTTCCAATAATCTCATCACCTCGAAAAGAATTCTTTTGATAGACAGCATGTTGAGCTTTCAATAGGGCCTGTTTGCTAATATCAACAGCGTCAATGCGAAACTGCTTTGGGGTCAAACCTGCATTGAGTAAGGTCATAGCAATTGAGTAAGGCTCTTCTCCAGATGAACATGGGAGACTTAACAGGCGCAAGATATTATTATTCCGATTTGGTAACCACTCAGATTTAACGTAACGTTCTAAAAAAGCAAACGGTTTGCGATCGCGAAAAAACCAGGTTTCCGGAACAACTAGATCTTCAATGAGTTCTTCTAATTCTTGACTCGATGTTTGCAATCGCTGCCAATAGGTTTGTATATCGGGTAGATCACACGCTAATCTTCGCTTGTCTATAGCTCTGGCAATCTTATTTGCGCCAATGACGCTTACTTCTAAACCAATTTTGTCTTTTAGCAGTGCCTCAATTTTCGCTTGTATCATCAGCATTAGCGTTCACCTGCTGCTAATAAGTACTGCTGTTGCGAATCTGATAATAAATACTCTAAGCGAATGCGTTGAATCATTCCCTTCTCATCCATAATGATTTCTCCTAAATAAGGAGCTTCATTTAATTGCGTTCCTGTATCAACTAATTCATGATTTGGTTTATTCAAAGTCTCTGTTACTCTCTCTGCCATTAAACCGAGGTAATACTTGGTGTTATCTTTGCCTACATAATCGACCATGATGATCCGTGTGCTTAAGTAGGAGCGGCTGGGCTTACCTTGAATGAGATGGCATAGATCAATGACAGGCACAATCGTGCCTCGATAGTTAAATAAACCAGCAACATAGTCAGGAACATGATGTACCCTTCTCATAATAACCCTGGGGATAATCTCGATGACCTGAGAACTATCAAGGGCATAAAGATTATCTTCCACATAAAAAAGCAACATTAGCATTGTTGAAACTAAGAAATAAAAACCTTTCGGTAGTTTTAATAAATCTAGACCTCCACTTCAATACCTCATTCCTCTGATGACTGAGGAATATAGGTTACGTGCGAAGATAGCTCCTTTCAATATCTGTCGAGTAGTTTACTAGACAATCACATAATATTTGTTATTTGTTATCTTAATTATGAAAATAAAGTTCTCAATAAGCGAGATATAAACCTATCGGTAACATACACACAACGTAGCAGATTATATACCAGGAAAGCTATACAAGTTAAAATTGAAATCACAAAAAATGTTATTTATTATACATTTTTACATAGAATTAATCTTGTTCAATATTCTTTAAGCGTATAAATAAAATTGTATCTTTTCTAGATTATGATACCTCGAAGGTGTACTTTGAAAGAATTAGAGCAGTTTAAAGTATAGAGTATAACCAATAACTTTTGATTTTAATAAGTAGAAAAGTAGGAAAAGTAGGTTTTTAGTTCAATACTTTGTATTGTCGGGTTTGTAGTTGTGTTTAAAGGTAAAAGCACAACTACAAGCTTTTTGAGCCCAAGGAAATTTATGGGTCAACCCACTGATTGAGATTGGCTTGCGATTTTAAATTGCGAAAATTCGTTTAAAGAAAGCTAAAATTTCAGACCAGGCAGAGTTTGCAGTGGCTGGATCGTAGCGGTAACCATCATCACGCATAAAAGTATGCTCTGCTTCATATAAGAGAATGCGATGAGGAATGTGAGCATCTTCAAGGGCGTTGGCTATAGTTTGGCGATCATTTTCTGGCACATGAGGATCAAGAGTACCGAAGACAAGTAGGATCTCGCCTTTGATTTCATTGACGCGCTGTATTGTATCGGCAACTCCTCTACCCAATTTGCCACTGGGAATACCAGTAGGGTAGCAGCAGGCAGCTGCTCTCATCTCGCTTTGTAATGCTGCTCGAAAAGATAAATGTCCACCAATACAAAATCCTAAAGTGCCTATTTGACCAGGAGACACTGAACTCTCTTTTTTCAGAAAGTCAATGACAGCAGTGCAATCGGTATCATAATCAGCCACTGGGGTTCGCCGTGCATCATCATTGCCTCGCATGCGACCAATATCATCTGGCTCAATAACTGAGCCCACTGGCTCGATGCGATGAAAAATTTCTGGGGCTACAACTACATAACCATGTCCTGCAATATAGTCAGCTAGACGAGTCATTGAACCACCTAACTGATAAATGTCAGTGTAGAACAGAATGCCAGGATAAAATCCCTCTGTCTTGGGTGCTGCTACATAGAGACGCATTAAACTGTCATCTACTATCAATTGAGCATTGCGTTTGGTGATTTGCACTTGCGTGTTTCCTTGTTTTCGTCATTGATCTATTCAAAACAATGCTGGTTCTTATCCAAGCCGTAAGTAAGAACATTTTTGCAAAAACTCACTAGCCTTTTGTTTTGCAGCTGGGTCATTCACATGTCCTGGCGTAGGTCGGATAATGCCACTGAATAGATCATCCAATCCATAAGGAGTGAAATATTGCCATTCTCCTTGTGAGTCTAAACGTACACCAACAGCAGTGGCAGTGTGCAACCAATCTGTAATCCCATTTTCTGTACTGGTATATGTTCTGCGACCATGACGCCAACGAGCAAAACTAGCTTGATTTTTTATATCAAATTTGTACTCAGGAAATGCTTCTGTCAGCATTGTCTTTGCTGCTAGTTCTTGGGAGCGATCGCCATCAGCGTCAAAGAATGCAACATCAAAATCATTAATAACTAATCCACAATCTTTTCCAAAGATTGAACGCCAAACTGTATTTCTCACCGCACCTCCCGCTAGCCACCAGTTGGGGAGGTTAATTTGAGCAATAGCAGATAAGACAGTACCAACAGGGGAGTTCTTTAAGATGATCTGTAGCTCAAGAATTGGACTATGAGTAAAGTTAGAATTCATTGGTGAGTCTTAAGCTAAGTGGGAATTATACAAGCTGATAGGACTAAATTTAGGATAATTTTAAATAGTTTATAAATTTGTAATAGCTATTTACATATATTTTAGGATTCTATTTCAGTTTGTTACTGAGTTACCTATCTCAAAGAACTATTCCTTTAGACTGATCTTCATATAGAAGACTTTTGGGATAAGCACAAATGCATTTAGTTTTGTGTCACGATTTTGTCGTTGCTATTTCTTGTGTGGCTTGTATTATCGGCCTACTGTTATTGTGGAATTGCCAACAACAAATAAATGAAGCGGAAGTAACAGAACAAATTCTTTTAAGAATGAGCTTTTCTTACTGGTTAGTTTACTGCGTCTGCTTTGGTATTCAGAAAATGGTACTGCCCGATTGGGAAACTCTGATGATGAGTTTGAAAATCACAACCGCTTTGTCATACTTCTTAACATTTTCTTGCATTGTTAGCTTACCACTACATAAACTAGCGGTGCATCATGTTCAAGAATAGCTATTGGTTATTGGTCATTAGTCATTAGTTATGAGTCATCATTTACAAAAGACAAATAACCATTACTTTTTCATCGCGACCTTAATGGCTGCTTCAAGCTGATCTCGGTTTAAACTGGTCAAGATAAATACCTCCTGCACAGTTTTCCCTTGACGTGCAATCACCTTAAAACCTCCGAGAATTGGTACAGATACACGCAATTGTAAAATTGGGCAGTGACCTCTCACACGCCCAATTTCCCCTGGTGTAACAGTTTGAATACCATCTTCACGTATCAGACGTTCTAAAACTGGAATAAGACTGCGGATATGGGTTGAATGATTCCAAACAAGTCTACCATCAGTATTTTTACCCATTTCCATTAAGCCGCCTCTAGGGGAGCCATGGTTAAACCCGCTCGTCGCAGTTGCTGGTGATATAGTTCCGCTGGTTCTTGAGGACCAATCCAGACAATTGCTTGACCTTCATAGTGTACCTGATTGGTGAGTTCCCAGGCGCGATCGCTTGTCATCCCCGGAATGTATTTCATCAAACATTCAGCAACGTGCTGAAACGTATTGAAGTCATCATTTAGAACAATCACTTTGTAATTAGGATATGGTTTTTGGGTAACTTGTTTAGATTGTTCAGGAGCTACAGTTGGTGCAGTTGCCATTCCGTAAGCATGGGCTGAAAGTCTCTTAATCATAAAATACTGGACCAATAGAGCTTGACAAAACAACACTACAAATAACTAGTTTAGTCTATAGTTAACGCTTCAGGGTCAACAGTCTCCAGATACATGCCTATTGATAGAGTTATGAAAATTGATTTACATGCTCAAATCTTTTTTTAAATCTTCCCATAGTCACTTTTTGGTATCAAGGTGAGTCTTCCCTAGGAAAGTTTAAATAGCAAAATTGTTGCGGCAATCTATGGAAAGAATGACTGGTAAAGGCCCTAATGTAACAGGCCGAACTAATTGAAGATAAGGAAAGGCTCATGGCTGTTAACAAGGTTGATAATGTATCCCTCAAATCCCCTGGCAATGGTAAGTTAGAAACTCGTAGTTCGATTAAGTCTTTTCCCGCTCCAAAACAATTGGCAACGCCAACAGATTTGACGCCAGAAGCAGTGCAGGCAGTAACAGAAGCAGTAAACCCTCTCATTGCAGATGCTTACGCACTCTATGTCAAAACCAAAAACTATCACTGGCACTTAGCTAGCTCACATTTTCGCGACTATCACCTACTCTTCGATGAGCAAGCAGACGAGATATTCGAGTCTATAGATCCTCTAGCCGAACGTATACGCCGGATTGGTGGCACAACAATTCGTAGCATTACCCACATTAGCCAGCTACAAACCATTCAAGACGACAATAATGATTTTGTGCTACCAGAGCAGATGATCCAGAACTTGATCAATGACAATCGTCATATTGCTCAAATGCAGCGTTCAGCTATGGAGCTATGTGACCAGCATCGTGACCACCCAACCAGTAACTTGTTACAGGAAATTCTAGACCAGACTGAAAAGCGTATCTGGTTCCTGTATGAAGTTAGTCAGGGTGGCCAAAATATGGAATAACCCAAGATTCTAGGCGTAGGAGTGAGAGGACGAGAAAGACATGGGGGACATGGAGGACATGGAGGCATTTATCTTTTCTCTCCCTTGTCTCCCTTGTCTCCCTTGTCTCCCTTGCCTCCCTTGTCCCCCTCTCTCCCCTGCTCCCCCCCTTTTCTCCTAACAACTAGCAACTATCACCGTTATTACTTCCATCCTTCCCAATTTTCGTTAAATATCGAGGTATCGGGGAAGGCCGTCGGGTTGCCGTTGCTCTCTAAAAGTCGTTTGAGGGTTTCTAATTGCGGTTCTTGATTGGGTAAGTTATCTACTAGTTGGTAGGGTGCGATCCCATTTTTTAAAGCGAATGCCGCTGTTGTTCCTGCGGCTGCACCAGCCGACCACTCAAAGGAGTGTACTCTATAAGCAGCTGCAGCAATGTGACTGGTAGCTATGCTTTTACCGCCTACTAGTAGGTTATCGATTTGCTGAGGAATCATTGCCCTGAGTGCAATTTGAAAAGGGTATGCTTGTCCAGCACCGCGTTTTTCACCCTCACGTGCTGTGTTACCGGGTGCTTCTGGAGGGCTATTTGTCATACAAGGATGGAAGTCTATAGCGTAGTGACCAATGCCCACAGCATCAGGGAAAATGGTAGAACGTGTCCGCCGTGCTGTTTTCTCTGGACTCTTCTGACCTGAGATGACTGATGTTGCTTCCAACCCAGCTAATGCAGCTTTTAGGCGACGATATTCATCTGGAGAGAGAGTTTTGCGGTAATACTCATCGTTGTAATCGCGTCGGGAAATATCAATTTCCCAGATGGAAAAGCCTTTAGATGCACCCCAACTTGGACGTCCTATGACACGTCGTGCTTCCCGCATGTAAGGATATTTCGACAAGCCATGTACTGTTCCCATTGGGGAATTGAGACCAGATAAAAACCGGATATTAGGTTGCGGTTGCTTTACACCGTCTCCTAATTGGGAATCGGTCGTCCCCGCAAAAAGCCAATAAAAGTAGCCTAAAGCATTTTCTTCAGCTTTGCGTAGGCTTTCTACTCGCAGTCCACCCATCCAACCTCCAGGTTTTAACTGCCCAGTAGCTTCTAGTTGTTGACGAGTGTAAACTAGGTTATCAGCTGAGGTTCCCGGACGGTAATCGTTACCCCAAGTCCAGTTTTGCATAGAAATGTCTCCTGGCTCGGGAGAAGTAAACTTGAGTCCACCGAATTCCATTGGTTTCCCTTGTCGGGAATTCCAGATTCGGCGGTAGGTGAAAACTAGGGGGAAGCTTGCCAGTCTCTTCAATTCATAACTATAATATGGCGCATACTCTGGATAAAATGAGGGCATTGTAGCCGTTTGGGGCTCCTTAGTAGCCTCCATGGCAAAAGTGTAAGTAAAGCCCTGAGTACAATAAGGGTCGTTGGTAGGACTAGAAGAGGAAGGCTCTAAGTAGGAGATTCCATCAACCCCAAGGCGGTAAGGGACATCAGCAAGAGCAATAATTTCTCCGGTTTCACTGGTGTCTATGACATACCATTTAGGTGCATTACTATTGGCTTTGGTTTGAGATTGTTTGGGAACAAAGCTAATAATAGTTTTGGTAAACCGAGGAGAATTCTGGTAGCTATAGGTATCTTCAATTGTTTGAGATAACGGAAAAGTGTTGAGGGGTGGCGCACCATTGGCGGGTTGGTGTTGGATAGCGATCGCACTATTGATGAGTTTGCCGTCGGCACTTTTTTCTAATTCTTTAATGACTGTGTTTGGAAAAAATTCCAACTTACCTTTGCCTCGACTTGCAGCATCTTTAAGCATAGAAGTCAAAATTGCATGACCATCACGAGGCAAAAAGCAAGACTCACTCACCCAGCAATTGCCAGGATTGAGTTTGCCGTACTTTTTCTGAAGCCGTTGGCGCAATTCTAAGTAACCACGAGAGTAAAATAGACGCGATCTCTGGGTCGGTCGTTCGTCTAATGCAGATGTTCCCTGAGAGGAAATTTGTCCCCCTAACCAGTCCGTAATTTCTGTTAGGCAAACAGTTTCTCCTGCCAGTAAAGCTTCGTAAGCAGTAGCTACACCAGAAAGTCCACCACCTACGACGAGGAGATCACAATTTACTGTTTTATCAGCAGTTCTTGGTGGTGCAGCAATCACAGAGAAAGGTGAGAGAAAAGTTGAGATGAGAAACAGACTAATGAGAGATGTCTGATGACCAGCCTTTACACGTTTACGCTTCATAATTAAGCAAAGTTCCGTTCAACTCCAGTTTTCCACCCTAATGTTCACCTAAAGAAGAACAAAGAGGTTGGGGATGATGAAACAAGGGTAGTGCATCTTGGCACACTACCCTTTATAGGTACACCGTATTTTTAGTGTATACCTGATAACTATCTGGGATTCTCCAGATGTCAGTTACTCTATTGTCAGACGTTACTGTCTTGAAAATGTTCTATAGCAATTCTAGACGAGTTGTACAAATATAAAGTCTCAGCATCGCGGTTTCTTCAAGAAACCACGATTCTCGTTGTTCACGAGTAATTGAGAATTGCTATAAATCTTTTTAGGTTTTTACGGAACTTTTCAATAGTTAAATTTAATACTAGCTAAGTTAGTGTCGTATCGTTTCTTTTATTCCCTTGGGAGGAAATAGGAATAGAATGACGATCTTACTCTCAAAAAGAGTAGGATCGTCAACATTTAGGAAGCTCAATCTTGTGAAAGCGGCTTCTCTGCTTCATATATGGCTTCTGCAAGAAAAATCCTTGCATCTTGTATCTGTCCATCGTCTAAAGAACGCTGAACAATCTTGCACCATTCAATAAGTTGAGATAAACGAGCCTGTTGAAGTTCAGTGACATTCTTATTCTTTTTCCATGGGGTTGGTGGACGCTTTATGTCATGGCTGATCATGGACAAACAACACTCCTCGGATGGCAGTGAAAATTTCATGCTTTCATTTAGAGTTTCACAAGCCTCGAGCTTCCTAACTCCCCCTTTAGCTAGATGAGTAAGTATACTTAATATTTTTTTAAGATTAGCTATTTATTTTTTATGTTTCTGTGACCCTGCTACATCTATTTTTGCCTTAGTGCTGATTGCTTCGCTCCCGCATTTCTTGCTGGCGCATGGGCATAGCATCAATTTCACCGAAAATAGTATTTGCCTTCACAGGACTACTATCACTACGCTTTGTGCCCCCATCTTTGCCTACTAGAACAACACGAAAATCTTCTTTGCTCACACCAAAGCGATCGCGCAAATGAGCAACAGTAGAGGAGTCTATTGGCTCTCCGTTAGCATAACTAGGACCTTGTGCTAAAACCTGAACAAGAACCAAATCGCGGTTGGCAAAATCTCGTTGGTGTTGTTCAAATAGTTGCATCTGTTGCTGATAAGTACGATGAGAAGAAGAAGGTGCAAAGACAAGTAACACCCGATTTTTCCATTTTTGAGAACTTAAGCTAAATGAGGACATTTTCACACCATGCTTCGCAGAAGTCTGGGTAGTACCAGCTTCACCCACCGGAGATAAGACAAGACATGTGAGTAGAGACAAGGCTAGGATCGCTAACTTGTTCACAGTTTGTCATCCCAAATATTAATAAATTCTTTATTTATCGTAAGGTTCTTTTAAAGACAAAATCTCAGCCTTTAGGCTTATTTATCAAAGAATCAAAGCCGAAAACGCACAATCATGAGCCAAGCTGAACCTGGCTCATTGTTCTTTAATCCTGACGGCGAAGTTGCCATGCTGCACCGAAAGCTGCCCCAGCTCCTGCTAATAACCCAGTACTCATTCCCTCTATAGTCTTAACTATGGAGTCTTGTTTTAAGCATTCATTTGTAACTTTACTAGCTTGCAAGCACATATTACTTTGGGCCCAGCTGGTGGTACCTCCTAAAATGACACCAGTTACACTACAAGATATAACAAGCAGTAAAAGTTTTTTAGTTTTTCTATCCATAGATGGTTGCTAAAAGTTGTGTACATGGTTTAACTACTCGACACTACTGTACACTGTTGTGTTCCTTTTGTCAGGAGGTCTGTAAATTGATTTTGGGCGTCAAATGATTTGAAACTAGCATAGGTTTCGGACAAATGATAAGATCGGCGTTATGCCTTCTATAACCACAAATACATTCTCTGTTGACAAGCCATCCAATCAACCGCCGCTGGGAGTAGCAGTGGTGGGTACAGGGTTTGGACAAAAAGTTCATATACCAGGATTTCAAGCTTATCCTGGGACGCAGGTTGTTGCTGTGTATCACAGGAATATAGACCAAGCTAAGGCGATCGCAAAATCCCACAATATTCCAAACGCCTGTAATACCATCACAGACATTGTGAAGTTATCGGAAGTACAAGCAGTTAGCATTGCTACGCCACCATTTTTGCACTATGAGATGGCGAAAACAGTATTGGAAGCAGGCAAACATTTGCTACTGGAAAAACCCACAACTTTGAATGTATCTCAAGCAAAAGAACTGTACCAACTAGCGCGCTTCCAGGGGGTCATTGCAGCTTTAGATTTTGAATTTCGCTTTGTACCAGGATGGCAGTTGGTTGCCGAACTCCTATCACAAGACTATGTGGGTTCGAAACGCTTGATCAGAATTGATTGGTTAGGTTCTTCGCGTGCTAATGCCGAACGTCCTTGGAGTTGGTATTCGCGTAAAGACCAAGGAGGCGGAGCATTAGGATCTTTAGGTTCGCACACCTTTGATTATATCCACTGGTTATTTGGTCCTGTTCGCAAGCTCAGCGCTCACTTGAGTACTGCGATTCATCAAAGACCAGATCCTGTGGCTGGGGAACTAAAGCCAGTCGATAGCGATGACACCTGTATGATAATGCTAGAGCTAGCAGATGGAACACCTTGCCAAGTTTCCATTAGTGCAGTGGTTCATGCACAGCGAACTCATTGGCTAGAGATCTGTGGCGATCGCGGTACTTTAGTTCTAGGAAGTGAAAATCAAAAAGATTACATACACGGCTTTCGCGTTTGGTCGTCTCAGTCAGGTAAACCATTGACTGAGGTGGAAATTCCTAATCGGTTACTTTTTCCCAAGAACTATGCTGATGGTCGTATTTCTGCCTTTATCCGAGTCATAGATCAATGGGTGCAAGGAATTGAGCGAGGCGAGGCAATCGTTCCATCTCTGCGTGAAGGAGTTTACTCTCAGCTATTAATGGATTTGTGCCATACATCCCATACTACATCCAGTTGGGTTGATGTACCGCCATTGGAAGATTTTTTGGCAGTCTGATGCTATTAAATACAGATTTCTTTCCTTTTGCAGTGCTTGCTCACCCGATCAGGTGACCCAATAGGAGGAAGCTTTCATGACTACCCTCTCTTGTATTATGTATGTTAATTGATAATCCTTACTCACACATCAAACATATGAGCAAGCAAGAAAAGGCAAATCTTAAGTTAGCATATCAATCAGCAGCAGAATTAGCGTATATCATAGCCGTTGGCCTAAGTACATCAAAACAAAACCAGACACTAGAGGAATTGCTTGAAAAACAACAACAGCAACCTTAATGAAAATGTGGTCTGAAAAACAAAAGCACTGTTGTCGATACTATAAAGGGGCATTTTTCGCAGCACAATAGCGCCTGGAACACTTGCACTTCTCCAGACTCACTCTGGTGGATAAATTAACTGTCTGTTAATAGCTATATATTAAATTTATGTATTTTCTCTGGGTACTATTTATGAATTTTTGCCTGTAATCTAAGATAGTAACATGTTTTTTTTAGGTTTGTTGTATAATAAAAATTGATATTGACACCATGCGATCTAAATCCTGAACTATGAATAAGAAATGGGCAATTAAACGAGTGACTGTAAACCTGGCAACCAGTGAAGCAAAGATACTTGACTCTTATTGCGATGAGACAGGCAGAGCAGCAACAGATGTGATTCGCGAACTCATTCGAGGACTGTCTGTGACAAAGTCTACTCGCGAGTAGGGTGATTCCGTATTTTGCTATCCTCTCAACAATCAGTTATACGGTGATATAAAGTAGCAGCAAATTTAGGAGCGCTGCTGCTTGTACAGGGTGATCACTTTTTGGACATAATTAGCATTGAATCCACTGTTGCAGCCTATGTATTCACCAGTCATCCACCAACAGGCAACGCTACGTACTGCCTCAGTTTCATTATTACTATGAGCTTTCAGCTGCTTGTCTAACTCCCGACGTGTAATGCATGAGACGACTTTGCGTGCGATTGGAGTGTTTTGAAACTGTTGCGGAGTAAGTTGCTGTTTGAGACAATACTTTGACCAGCCTTTGAGAGTTTCTGGTTTGACTTTCCATTCACTGTAATAACCCTCATTTGAGGAACCTGTTTGCGGTGCTGCTTGTCTTAGTGCTTCTACCAAAGCAGAAGTTTGCGCGTCAGACACCTGTTGTGCGTGAGCAATTAGCAACGGCAATCCAAAGCTAACCATCATTCCACCAATTACAGCCTGCACAGCGTTCCTCATAAGATTTCTTAACTCTCAAAAGTTTGCAGATTTCCATTTCCGTTACATATTGTACAGAAATTAGCGTCTAATTCCTCCTAGCTTCTCCTCTTGTTTTACCCCTTTAACGAGTGGGTGTTCACAACATAATTAACCCTAGCCTCACACCAACAGTCACAGCCTCTGTACGTCCAGAAACATCTAGCTTTTGAAAGATCGATGAAAGATGAAACTTAACAGTATGCTCAGAGATATTGAGGCGTTTAGCGATCGCCTTATTACCCAACCCAGACCCTAACATCTGCAAAACCTCTATTTCACGAGGTGTTAAAACTTGGACAGGATTGGTTAACACCTTTTCACGCAGACTCAACTCTTTGAGAGAAAGGAAATACTCGACAACATCTGGATGCAATACGGTAAGTCCCGAATCTACTGCTTTAATAGCAGCCAAAATTTCTGACTCTGTACTCATTTGGGGTAAAATTCCCCTGACACCAGAATGTAGCGCTGCCTCTATATCGATGCTGTCAAGTTGGTCAGTAATAACGATAATTGCAGATGAGTTTTGCTGCTGTTGTAAGACAAGCAATTTATCCCAAAAAGATTCGTCGTTAGATTTATTGGTTAAGAAGTCCGAATCTTTACTCAGGATTGAAACTAGCAGCACAATATCAGGTTGTAATTGCTCAATTTCCGTGGCGAGTGCATCTAAATCTGATGCATTACTGCTGACTAAAGAGAATTCAGAATTAGTTTTTAGCACAGCCAACAACCCTGCTCGCATTAATGGAGAAGTAGCAACTAGCAGTACCTGAATCATGCAGCCTCAGCAATATCACCACTACCACTTAAAAAATGCTCTACGGCAAAGCTTGGGATTGCCACAGCTAAACCATAAGCAATCATGGTATTGATTCCGATCACTCGACCACAGCAGTCAGCAAGTGGACCACCAGAATTGCCAGGAAACAGGCAAATATCAGCTATCACTGCATTCTGATGATTGGTGTGAATAATTCCAGTTGTGACAGCACCCTGAACAAGGTCAGGATTTCCCACAGCCAAGACAAATTCACCCACTCTCAATGCATGAGCATTACCAACAGTTGCAGATGGTAAGTCAGTTGCACTAATTTGTAACGCTGCTAAATCTCGCTGTGGATCAAAATGTGTACGCACTGCATTCAATATTCTTCCATCCCATAATTCGACAACTACTGTGTTGCTAATAGCAACATGAGCATTAGTGATAATCAATCCATCAGGTTGCCAGATAACACCCGAACCACCACCCCAATTTTGTGATCGCACCCTAACCGTACTTTTGCATAGTCGTTCTGCAACCAACGCTAATTCATGAGTTATCTCAGCAAATGTTGTACTATTCATTCCCCCTTCCCTTGTCCTCCTTGTCCCCCTTATCCCCCTTGTCCTCCTCCCTCGTCCTCCTTGTCCTCCTTGTCCTCCTTGTCCTCCTTGTCCTCCTTGTCCTCCTTCCCTTCCTCTGCTCCCCTACTCCCTCACAGCTCGTTCCCCGACTGTAATTGTTAAGTTAACTAATGCACCAGCTCGCACTATTTGTAATGGGACAGTTTTTCCTACGCGATCGCTGTTATTGAGAAGTGCCAGTATCTCAGCCGTATCCTTTAGGGTAATACCATCAAACTCAGTCAATACATCTCCTATTAATACACCTGCATTGTCAGCAGGTCCATTCGGTTCTACATTGACAACAATTACCCCACTCTCAGAAGTTAAATTCAGTGATGTTTTCAGGTTTTTTGGCAAGCGTACAGGCTGCATCCCCAAACCCAGGTAACCTCTTGCAATATGTCCCTTAGCAAGCAGTTGATCAATCACTCGATTAACTGTAGTAGCTGGAATAGTGAGAGCAGTACCACGTCGTCCTGATGTGTTCATTCCTACAATATTACCTGCTGCATCCACGAGTGGTCCGCCTGCAAAACCAGAGTAAAGTGTGATATCTGGACGGATGAATTGATCGATATTTCCACCACTCATGCTCCGCCAAGGACCATTGACAACACTTACTGCACCCATAGCTGCGCGAATTTCACCTTCGCTACTTCTTGCTAATCCTAGTACAAGGTGACCGACTTTCAATGTTTTCGCATCACCAATTTTCGCTACTGGAAGTTCAACATCTTGTAAACGGAAAACAGCTACATCGGTGCTAGCGTCATGACCTACGAGTGTGACTGGTATATTTGTGCCATCTGATAAAGTCACAGTAATATCATCGTAGCGCTGGAGTGACTCGTCAGAAGTTACGATTATACCGTCACGCCAGTGAATACCACTGGGAGAAACACGTTTGCCAGCGTTAACTGCAACAACAGTACTCCCAACTTGCTCAACAATGTCTGCTAAATTGTTTGATAGAGCCAGTAATGAGGACATTAAACTTCTCCACAAATTCCTCTCAATGCTCTCATAGTGTCACTTGCTCCGCAGTTAAGGCATCAGAAGAATAGGGAGAATTCACCCTAGAAAAATGGCTAGTATTTAGAGTTTTCAAGTTTGAATCATAGGGAGCGCAATTAAAGGAATTGTCAAAATAGCAAGGGTCTAAACCAGTAGGGAAAATTAGGAGTTCCATTCCGGAGAGAATCCCTTTGTAGTAAAGCGCGATCGCCTCTGCTAAAGGGAAAAACATTGTCGGAATCCATAAGTTTAATCTACCACTGTAAAAATAGACAACGACTCGGCTCGTTGTGTACTCATCCAGAGGGAGAGGACTTTGCCAAGGGGATAGCATCCTAAATGAGCCTGATCATTCTAAAGATAGAGATACATATCTTTCTTTTTACTCAGAAAAAAAATTATTACACCTATCTTGAGCTAGTTGTTAAAATTTTTAAATACTACCTAAGTAATAAATCTCCTGTATCAACACAACTCTCTTACTGAGAAGAATCTTCAGAAGACTTCCGCTCAGAAGTATTAGTGCCAAGAATAACTTGCAAGATATTATTCAAAAAAAAGATAGTTGCCGTAATAAACAACACAATCATTAAACCTGCAAGAGCAGCGAACGGAGAGAAAATAAACAATACTAATAGAGCAAATATTAAAGTTGTCAAAAGTGTTTTTTGCATTTTTCTTACTTCAGATAATTCTGTTATAATTCTACAAAATGTAGAGAGTATGCCATTTTGTAATAATCAGTGTGTTTGCGAAGCGTGTGCTTTGCACTCACGTCTCGCTCGCTAGATATATCACACGAGCAAGATGCTCGCACTACAAAATAAATCTAATAAATCAGAATCTGATACAGGCTGGGATCAAACTCTCCATGAACAGTCAGCAGCATTGCTTGAATTAAAGCATTAGCTTTGAGGACAGTCTCTTGGAATTCCATTTCCACATCCGATAAAGCAACAATGCCGCCTCCTATCCCAATAGAAGTTTTATCTGGCGTTAACACTGCAGTACGGATGACAATATTGAGGTCTGCTGCACCATTAAAACCTAAAAAACCAATGGCTCCTGAGTAAACTCCCCGTGCCTCTTGCTCTAGTTTATCAATAATTTCCATAGTTCTGAGCTTAGGCGCACCTGTCATTGAACCACCAGGAAATGCCATGCGTATACAGTCACTAGGCTCCTTATCGAGACACAGACGACCACGAATAGTTGTCACGAGTTGATGAACTGTTGCGTAAGTTTCCACATCCATTAACTTTGGAACATGAATACTGCCTATCTCACAAACTTGCCCTAAATCGTTGCGTAATAAATCGACGATCATCAAGTTTTCGGCCCGATCTTTTTCACTGTTACGCAAGCTTTCACGGAGTAAACAATCTTCTTCGTAAGTTCGTCCGCGTCGCAAAGTACCCTTGATTGGCTTAGTTTCTACCCATCTTTGACGGTCAATTCGCAAGAATCTTTCTGGTGAAGAACAGGCAATAGCAATGTCACCAAAGCGCAGAAAAGCAGAGTAGGGAGCCGGATTAACTTGACGTAATGTACGATAAAAAGTCAGTGGATCAGGAGTTGTGTCTGTGTGCAGCTGATTTGTCAAGCAGACTTGGTAAGTTTCCCCTTCATGAATTTCTTGTAGACATTTATGAATATCATCTTTGTATGTCTGATATGAACGACTTAAGCGGAAGGTTATAGGCTTTGTGCCCATCTTCTTGATGGAAATGAGGGGAGGAAGTGTTTGCAGTTGTTTTTGTATTTGCTCAAACCAAGCTTGGGCTTGTGCTGTTTCACCTTTAGTTGTAAGGTGTAGCAAGTAGACAGTTTGCTCTTGATGATCGAAAACAATCATCCTGTCGGCTAGTAAAAAGATTGCATCCGGAAGAGACGAAGGATGTGCTAGCCGAGACCTACACTCTGCCTTGAGCTCATAACCAAAGTAACCCACAAACCCACAGTTATAATCAAAAGGCAGATCATCAGATTGGCAGCGTCGGTGACTAAGTTCGCGCTTGAGATAATCAAAAATACTTTCATGAGAAAGAGTCACTTTGCCTGACTGAGTGATTGTAAGTTCTTGCGATTGGGTACGGTAGCGAACTAGTAAGCTGTGTGACCCGCCACTTCCTCCCATGAAGGAGAAACGAGACAAACCTGGCTCTACTAAGCTACTATCAAGCCAAAAGGCATTGGCATCTTCCCCAAACAAATGGACAAACACTTGTTCTGCATCTGGATATTCATCTAGTTTTCGACTGCAAATTTCAAATTCCTGACTATGTTCTTGGGTTGAAGAATGCGTGGAGAGAGGAAAAACTTTTCTCGCGTGTGTAGTTGGAGATTTTTGCCGATACCTGCCGTTTTTCTGAATAGAATGCTCAGTTAGTGCTTTAAAATTCTGTAATAATTTATAACCATACTCAGTACAAATTGACTCTGGATGGAACTGCACCCCCCATAATGGCAGGTGTCGATGACGCAACCCCATCACTAGTCCTTCTTGAGTCCAAGCAATTTTTTCTAAACAATTGGGTAGTTCTTCAGAAACTAATAAAGAGTGATAGCGTACCACACGAAAAGGAGTGGGAATGTCTTGAAATAGATCGCAACCACTATGGTAAATGTCACTCAATCTTCCATGTCGGACTTCTGGTGCGTGGATGACTTTTCCACCATAATAATGACCAATTCCCTGATGACCAAGACAAATACCAAGTAGAGGTATATCTACATTATTTTGTAGTAATTGTTGGCAGACACCAAAGTCTTTCTTTTTTTCTGGACGACCAGGACCAGGAGAAATAACTATATTATCAAATACTAGTTTTTTTAGAATTTCCCAGTTTACTTGATCATTGGCAACCACAAGAGGAGGTTCTCCATTCACTTGTGCCATCATCTGATAGAGATTAAAAGTGTAAGAGTCATAGTTGTCAATAATTAGTGTCTTAATATCACTCATTTCAGCGCAATTGAACCAGAATTTGTCCAAAAGACAGACTTTTCCCCACAGTCTAGGCAGTCCCCATCTCAGTGGCATTAGGATTACTGTAGCGCGAGAATACAAAATTGTTGCTCTCTCGCTTGCTGTAGGAAGTTAGTCTAGGTGTTGTGTGGATTACTTGTTAGCCGATCCAGGTTCACTGAGGTGGCGGTGCTGTTCGGCATTGATGGTATCAGGCAAAACTGTGCTCACAGCACCTTGAAGCTTTGTCTTGAGTGAGCCGGCGATGATGTGATCTTTGCCTGCCATCAGTGCCTCGAAACCCTGCTTTGCGACAGTAGCCGGATCGTCGTGGAGGCGAATTAATGGAAACCCAAAAACCCAGACTTTACCAGCAGAGATTTTTACCTGCGGAGTCTCCACTAACAATGTGGAGGCGAATTAATGAAACAAGGAACAGTAACCCCATAAATTGTGTTTTTACACATTTACCTCTCTCAGTTTACTGATCTTCTTGCTGACTCCCTTTGACTCTTAATACTTCATTTCTAGTTATTTAAAAATTGTTGACTCCAGTTATACTCATTGTCAAAACATGTAAACTATTACTCTACCTCCCTAAGCAATTCCTCCCTCATTCTCACTGCATGACTCGCTTTATTTATGACCAATTCTCCAAAGACTACCTCGAAGAATTACTCAAACCCTATGGTGCAGTACAAGCCGCTAAACGCGTCGCCGGAGAGGTGAGGGAGATTGATGTGTTTTTTGCTCCCCTGCAACAGAATGCTGACCTCCAACCATTGGGATTGTTGGGCAAGCTTGCATCTACTTGTGCACTCTTTGAACCCTTTCGCAATCCCGCTTCCCAAGATGAAATTTGTGATTGTCTGTTAAAACTTCTCGAACTCAGAGGTGAATTACACCGCGAAGCCAAGCGCAACAAAACCTCTGTTCCAGACTCAGCACTCCCAAAATTATGGATTCTTACACCCACAGCATCCGCAACAATATTATCAGGTTTCGGAGCCTCTCGGGGTGTAGATTGGGTCAGTGGCGTCCATTTTCTGGCAGAGAATTTGCGCACAGCGATAATTGCCATTCATCAGTTACCACCAACTCCAGAAACGATGTGGTTAAGAATTCTTGGCAGAGGGAAGGTACAAAGTCAAGCAATTGATGAATTAGTGGCACTGCCATCAAATCATCCATTTCGCTCTTTAGCGTTAGAATTGCTGTACAACCTGGAAAAGAACTTAGTCGTAGCGCAAAATCCAGAACCAGAAGATAGGGAGCTCATTATGAGATTAGCACCACTTTATCAACAAGACAGAGAACTGGCTAAACAGGAAGGAATTCAACAAGGACAACAACAGGGAATTAAACAAGGGGAACGCCTGGTGGTGGAAAACTTATTGCGAGTTCGCTTTGGTTCCTTAGATGACCAGCTCCAAGCAATTATTGAACCTTTGTTAGCCTTACCACCAGAAGAGTTTACCCCATTACTTATGCAGTTATCCCGTGAGGAATTAATTGCTAGGTTCGCTAGGTAATCACATAGTCATTTTTTGAGGCTGAAAAGCTTAGCCTGACTGTCTGTAATAACTTTCGACTAATGATTAGCAGTTATCGCCTGCCTTTGACAAGGTGAACGAGGTTTCACTGTGGGCTACCTCGGTAAAGAGTTTAAACCGACGGGATATTTATTTTTTTGGTCTGCCTGCTTTTTCCCATGCACTTTTTGATAATTTTCCACCGTTAGCTTTATACTGCTTAAAGGCAGGATTTACGTTTTGATCCTGATTTCTGCGGGCTTCTCCTTTTTCGTGCTTGGCTTTCTTTGATGGACTCTTGCCTGTACTATGCCCACCTTTGACCGAATCTCCTCCAGATGCTAAAAGAAGTGGTTGTTGCTGTCTACTAGGATATTGTTGACTGGTTGTGTTTGTGACAATAGCGGATGCTGGCAAAGTAGAACCAATGACGGCAAGTATTGTACCAGCGATATATGCAGTTAGATTACCTTTCATACTTTTCCTTGAAATTATTTTGTGATTGTGTTTAAGAATAGATGAGTCGATGGGAATCAGTTATGGAAAGTTAAGCTAGGGTTTCTGGAAAGTCACAGTATGACCTTGATTCCCGCTTCTTTGGAACTTGCCACTAAACGCCCAGTTAATAAACCCACCATCGCCTTTATTGGTGAAATTACCATCCGTAAAAATCCAAACTCCGTAAGGAACTCCTTGATAATTGACTTGCTTAAAAAACTTTACGTCTCGAAGATTTCGCTCATAAGGTTGGCTCATGTTGAAAACCATCACGTTGTACTTGCCATTTGCGGCAAAAGTGGCTTGTTCCATAAGTCCCTTAACGAATCCTGGACGATTTTGGCTGGCAACAACCAGATTGTTAATCTGTAGTCCTAGTTGAGCAGCACTGATTGCTAAGTCACCTGCGGCCTGTGCACTACCACCACGTGCGATTAAATTAGCTTTGGTGTTCGCCTGCGCCATCAGTTGATGATCGTGCTCAAGTGCACTTGCAGATGTGAGGCCTGATAGAGGTATCATTGCTAAGGTTGCTGTTAACAAGCCGAAAAATAGTCCTTTAGTATTCATAGGTTTTACCTGACTGTCCCTGTTGTGTTTTAGGTTTTTGCGTGGTTGTGGTTTCAATTCCCGTTTGAGGCTGTGGTTGAGAACTTTGTGTAGTGTTAGTGGTGCGTTATTGTACGGCTTTGCCATCTACTAGTAATTTGCCGTTCTGGCGTGCCAACAGAAAGTGGTTTGTGAAGTTTTAACATTGTTTTTAGCTTTTGAAAAGGAGTTATTTTCTTTGTTTAACTATCCATACTTTATGGATTCACAATAGATAAGTCCATGGGGATAAGTTATGGATAGTTAAGAAGATCGTTCAGTTGCTTTCTCTAACACCGGAGTGATCGCTCTAAGCTAAAGCAGGACAAAATCTCACCTAAGTTATATGAACTATCTCCTATCTTCAACAACTTGCTTGATTGAGGCTAGACAAGTTTCTGCAGATAGGTCTTAAATTAAGTTCAACTTAATCAACGGTGGGTCTCCACTAACTTTGTAGAGGCGAATTAATGGAAACAAGTAGCCTGTTTCTTTCGGATCATCTTTAGGATCTATATAGTCTCCACGTTTACCAACTTGAGGAAAATCTAGAACAATTGTAATGGTCTGTTCTAGAGAAAATCTGCTTGCTCAATTGTTAGACGAGTTTAAAACAGCGTTGATTTGGTCTGCTAGTTTGAGGGGACGAAATGGTTTGGCGAAGACAGCAGCAACATCTAAATGGGCAAATCTCTGTTGATCTGAAGGTTGAACTTTTGCCGTTACAAGAATGACGGGGATCTGTAGAGTTGCGGGGTTTGCCTTCAGCCTTTGAAGCGTTGCTTGACCATCCATGTCAGGCATCATCATATCAAGTAAAATCACATCAGGTTGATTCGTTTGTGCGATCGCTAAAGCCTCTTGACCCGAACTAGCAGTTAACACCTTCCAGTCGGCTGCCATTTCTAGACCCATTTGAGCGATCGCGCGAACATCCTCTTCGTCGTCAACAATCAATACACACTTGCTCACAATTTTACTCCGTTGAAGTTGCTGTTGAGGAGAATTTTAGAGGTTTCAGTGCAATAGTGGTAGAGTAGCATGAAAAGTGCTGCATGTGACTAAACTCGTTAAAGAGGACGCAAAATAGCCATAAACGACCACTTCTCTTGATCTTTTTCTGCCATAATCAAATGTTCTGCCTGTATTTCTCTACCGTCTTTAGTGATCCCAATTAGACGTAGTGGATGATTGAGGATAGTAGACTTTTCTGTGGTTAGAAAGCGAGAAAAGCCGAGATGATGTGGGGCATGAAAACCTTCAGGAATGATCACTGTGATGATCTGACCCAGAATTTCATCTGTACTCCAGCCAAAAACAGAAGTAAAGCACTCATTTACATAAGTGACAAGCCCTTGATGATCTGTGATCACAATAGGCACATCTTTTTCCAGTTTCATTTCATCAAAAGTTTTCATGTTGCCTGACTTTCGTAATAAAGAATGAACTCTATTGTGCTAAGTATCCGAACAATATCACTTTAAACCCCTCCCTACCTTTAGGTAAGAAGGGGTACTACGACAATTTTGTTAAATAACTTTCCTTAAAAAAAGTCTAGCCAACTACAAAATTGACCAACTTCCCAGGAACAACAATCACCTTTTTAATCTCCTTACCTTCCAAGTTGCGTTTAGCGACTTCTGACTCACGAGCGTATTTTTCCAACTCTGCTTTATCAGCTTGTGCTGGAACTTGTAGATCTCCGCGTTTTTTGCCATTGACTTGAATCACCAATGTGATCTCATCAGTTTGCAAAGCAGATTCGTCAAACTTCAACCAAGCTTGTGTGTGAACTGAGTCAGTATGACCCAATAAATGCCACAATTCCTCAGAGATATGAGGAGCAAAAGGAGCTAGCAACACCACTAAAGTCCGAATGCCTTCTGCATAAATTGGTGAATTTTTGCTACTACTATCAGCAAGGGCGTTGCTCAATTTCATCAATTCAGAAATAGCAGTATTAAACTGATATTCACCCTCGACATCTTCTGTCACTTCTTTAATAGCAGTGTGAATTGCCCGTCGCAATTCTTTTTCAGGTTTATGTAGAGACGTTGCATGCAACGTCTCTACTGGGTTAGAAGAAGTCTGAGCAAAATCTGTCACCAATCGCCAAACCCGGTTTAAAAAGCGGAATTGACCTTCGACATCAGCCTCATCCCATTCCAGGTCTTTTTCTGGTGGGGCTTTAAATAAAATAAACATCCGGGCGGTGTCTACACCGTATTTGCTGATCACTTCTTCTGGCGCAACACCATTGCCTTTAGACTTAGACATGGTGGCATACAAACGTTGCAGAGGTTCACCTGTTTGGGGATCACGGGGATCAGAGGGATCTTTGACAAGATAGGAAGGAATCCACCTGTCTTTGCCAGATTTGTTGGCGTTGAGATAAGTTAAACCCTGTACCATTCCTTGTGTCAACAGACGTTCGAAGGGTTCGTCAAAGTTCAGTAAACCGCGATCGCGCAAGACCTTGGTAAAAAACCGCGAATACAACAAATGCAAAATTGCATGTTCAATGCCACCGACATACTGATCCACCGACATCCAATCATTTGTCTTCGCAGAGTCAAATATCTGCTGTTCGTTTTGAGCGTCGGTAAATCGTAAAAAATACCACGAGGAATCGATAAAAGTATCCATTGTGTCGGTTTCTCGTTTTGCTTGCGTACCACACGTTGGGCAAGCAACATTCACCCAGCTTTCTAACTTGGCCAAAGGAGAACCGCCACGTCCTGTAAACTCAACATTTTCCGGCAATAAGACTGGTAAGTCTTTTTCTGGGACTGTAACTATACCACATTGGGGACAGTGGATCACTGGTATAGGTGCCCCCCAATACCTTTGCCGTGAAATTAACCAGTCCCGTAAACGATACTGAACCCGTGCCTTGCCAAAACCTTGTTCTTCGGCGTATTTTACAATTGCTTGCTTGCCATCAGAAGAAGGCAGCCCATCAAAGGGGCCAGAATTAATGAGTATTCCCGGTTCTGTATATGCCTGTTTTAGAGACGTTGCGTCTGATGCTTCTACATTTTCCGGTGGTACAATCACTACCTGAATCGGCAGATTCTGTTCTTTAGCAAACTTAAAATCTCTAGCATCATGTGCTGGTACACCCATCACTGCGCCTGTACCATACTCATACAGCACATAGTCAGCAATCCAAATAGGAATTTCTTCCCCTGTAAACGGGTTAATTGCTTTGCCACCCGTAGGTATACCGCGCTTCGGTTTATCTTCCGCAGTCCGTTCTAACTCACTTTGGTTAGAAACTTCTTGAATAAACGCTTCCACGATTGCTTGACGTTCTGGTGTTGTGACTTGCTCAGTCAAAGGATGTTCTGGCGCTAACACCACATAACTCACCCCATAAACTGTATCTGGGCGAGTGGTGTACACACCAATTTTCTCTGCACTGCCAACAATGGGAAATTCCAAGTAAGCACCTGTAGATTTCCCAATCCAGTTTGCTTGCATCAACTTGACACGTTCAGGCCAACCAGGCAACTTGTCGAGATCCTGTAATAACTCTTCGGCATAGTTGGTAATCTTTAAAAACCATTGTCGCAGGAGTTTACGCTCTACCTTAGCACCACTCCGCCAAGAACGCCCTTCACTGTCAACTTGCTCGTTTGCAACTACAGTTTGATCTATTGGGTCCCAATTAACGGCTGCTTCTTTTTGGTAAGCCAACCCCATTTGCAAAAACTGCAAGAAAATCCATTGTGTCCACTTGTAATAATCTGGTGAACATGTGGCAACTTCACAATTCCAGTCGATGGACAAGCCAAGACGCTTCAATTGCTGTTGCATCTGGGAGATATTTTCATAAGTCCATTGTGCAGGAGGAATACCCCGGTCAATGGCTGCGTTTTCTGCTGGTAAGCCAAAGGCATCCCAACCCATTGGATGTAGTACCCGATACCCTTGCATCCGTTTGAGGCGGGCAATGACATCAGTAATCGTATAATTACGGACGTGACCCATATGTAGGCTGCCCGATGGATAGGGGAACATAGACAGAGCATAGTATTTTGGCTTGTTGTGATCTGTAGATGTGTTGTACAAGCCGAGTTCAGTCCATGTTTTTTGCCATTTTTCCTCAATTGCTACTGGGTTATATCGGAACTCCACCAAAAATACTCCTAATGGATATGAAATTGTGTCTGCATACCATATTAGTAGATGCTATCTTCAGCTGTGGTGCATATGAAATTATTTATTGGCGAACTAGAGCCCGGCATACCACTCATAACCCTGATCCTCCCAATAGCCTTTAGAAGCTAGCAGATGATTGACAAGTGTAATGCGAGTCACCCATTTACTTTGTTTGTAACCAAGCTTAACTGGGGATGCTAAACGGAGAGGTGCACCATTGTCAACTGATAGGGGCTGACCATTTTTCTGATAAGCCATCAGTGTTTGGGGATGTACAGCAGAAGCGAGATCCCAGCTTTCGTAGTAACCATCCGCCGATTCAAAGTAAACGTAGCGAGCATTAGTTTTAGGTTGTGCCAAATGCAGGAGATCTCGCAACCGTACCCCACCCCATTGCACGATCGCTGCCCATCCCTCAACACAAACATGGCGAATAACCATGGAGGTTAAAGGCATTTTTTGAAGTTCTGCCATACTGAGACTGAGGGGGTTGTGGACCTCACCATCAATTTTTAAATGAAATGTTGCTGGGTTAATGTCTGGGGTAAAGTTATATGTATTAACTAATAAAGCATTCGGTTCAATGGCACTGATAGGAAATTCAGGTGCAAGCTTTTGAGGATTAAATAGTAAAGTTTCGACCTTTTGATTGAGAGGTTCAGAGGCTTTGTTGACAATAGTGTCTAATAGAGGCAAACTACAGCCACCCAGAAGTAAACTCATACTGGAAAGTCCAGAGAGTTGTAGAAAGTGGCGGCGGCGTAATGGGTGACGAAAAACTTGATTTGGACGCATGCAGAACCTCTACCAGAACATGGAATCAATGAGACGTTGACCTCCCACCTTCAAACCCAACAGATAGTGAGCGATCGCAAAGACTATCACTGTCGGTACTGTTATAAAATGAACGATTCGTAGTGCCTGCCAACTGCCAAACAAATCAACAATCCAGTGAAATTGAACTGGTTTGTACATTCCCAAACCGCTAAACACAGCAAGTAACAAGACAGGAATAATAGCAGTGTAAACTAATCGATGCCAGGCATAAGCTCTACGCTTGTTATTTTGGCTAATCTGTAGGGCTTTGATGTCTTTGCTACTGACAAATCGATGTTTCCAGCGTCGATTTACCAATATATAAATACCGTACCAAAGGAGATTGAGCGCAAAGAACCACATTGCCGCAAAATGCCAATGTCTACCTCCAGCCAGCCAACCTCCTAGCAAAAATAAGGCCGGAATATGCCAGCCTTCTCGTCCACCAAAAACAGGATTAGCATTGTAGATCTGGAGTCCACTGGTCATCATCACCAATAGGCTAATAAGATTTATCCAGTGAAAGATTCTTGCCAGAATAGCTTGCTTTGGGGTCAGTCGTAACTCAGATTTTTTATCGGGAGTAAGCGAATTCACAGACTACTAACCCATACTTTGAGAAAAGGCAGTTACATAAATATAATACCGAGTCTCCTTATTTATGAATACCCCATTGCTTAATTTGAGCTTTTCAGCCAATCTACTGCCCACATAAAACGAATACCTGCGGCTACGGCTGCGGCTGCGTCTTCCACGCTATCTCCTACCATTAACACATCTGTTATTTCTTCTGGTGAATCAAAGACTTGATATTCTTTCATTGCTAACTGCAGCATTCCTGGATTGGGCTTGCGAAAAGAGCCTATCAAATAGGCTAATTCTGCAAGGTACTCTGGAGTAAATTGAATATGCAAATAGCTTCTTTCAATACCATATCTGCCAACGTAATGGCACTCTTTGCCTTCAAAATCTGGACAAAAGTAGATGCACTTTAATTGGGGTACTAAATCTAAAGTAATTTCTTGTTCTTTTATCGCATCTTCCAGAGATTTTTCGCCAGAGGCTACACTATCTTGGTTGCCGATGCCAATCTTAACATAGTCGGGGTAGTGCGTAAGAACCTGCTGTATACCTTCAATTAATTCTTGGTCATCTGGCTGGTTAATAAACGCTGCACCTGATTTTGACCTGCGAATTGTGCCATCTAAAGCGAGAAATAATAATTTGGTCATAATTTTTAATGCAGCAATTTTGCAAAAATCATGTTTATCAGGTTAGTGACCTCTTTGTTTGTCTCTTGAGTAAGAAGGTACACTTGCATACCATTTGTCACTGGGATTAAAATGGCCGAAACCATCTTGAAGATTGGCATAACCGTCTTGGGCGTGGACAGTTCGAAATCTGAAATTGTCTTGTTAGGATGTGCTATTGTCGTTTGAAACATTCCTCAATTAATCGTGACTTTGGACGCAAAGAGTCTAATTAGTACTGACATTATGAACAAGCTATTACATAGCATATAACCATTTTGTTGCTGTTAACTATCATAATATCAACTTATTGATTATTCATGTGATGAGGGCATAGTCGTCTAGCTTCATTAATATACCAGTATTTATCTTTTCACAAATATCATCACCCATTTACAACCTCTCAGATTCTGAGAGAACTTCGATTAAGACGATCCTGATATGCTACATTTGTTAGTGAAAAACATGAATAAGTTGCGTTAAATAGCTAGACTAGCTTAAAGTTTTAACAATCTAATCAAAAGATTGTTAACACATCCTCATAAAAGACAAACTTATAGTGTTTTCATCAGGATGTATTCAAGCTCAAGTAGCGTTTGGATCTCATATGTTGAGATGACCATATAGCCAGTGTAGACTGAGCGAATTTTTTTCCCTCAGATTTTTTTAAACAACACAACCTAAAAGACTAGCCATACTTTGCTAAAGCTAGAAGGGTGAAATGACTAATTACAAATATCAGGTCGGTGGTAGTTTAGCCGTTGATGCACTAACCTATGTAAGACGGCGGGCTGATTCCCAATTATATGATGAACTCAAGCAAGGGGAGTTTTGCTATGTTTTTAGCTCTCGGCAGATGGGGAAGTCCTCCCTGCTTGTGCAAACAAAATGTCGTTTACAACAAGAAGGTTTTCAATGTGTATCTGTTGATTTAAGTGTTATTGGTAGTGATAATATTACCCCTCTGCAATGGTATAAGGGAATTGTTGGTGATTTATGGTTAGGATTTAATTTAGTAGATAAAATAAACTTAAAATCTTGGTGGAATCAAGAAGTAGATATTTCTTTGATTCAAAAGTTAAAATTGTTTATTGAAGAAATCTTGTTTTTTCAGTTTCCTAGTAAAAAGTTATTTATTTTTATAGATGAAGTTGATAGCATTCTGAGTCTCAATTTCTCTGTTGATGATTTATTTTCGCTGATTAGATATTTTTATAATCACAGAGCGAACAATCCAGAATATCAACGAATTACTTTTGCTATCTTTGGTGTTGCGACTCCCTCTAATTTGATTCAAGAACATACCAAAACACCGTTTAATATTGGTAAAGCAATTGAACTGGAAGGATTTAAGTTAGAAGAAGCAACTCCATTGATGGATGGATTCAAGGAAATAGTTGAACGTCCCCAAATTGTTTTGAAGCAGATATTAGTTTGGACAGGTGGACAACCATTTCTTACACAAAAGCTTTGTCATCTGATATCACAGTTAATTTATATATCTTCAAAAGAGCAGAGAAGAATTGCTATTCCTCCTGGGACAGAAGTCTTTTGGGTGGAAAATTTAGTCAAGACTTGTATTATCCATAATTGGGAATCACAAGATCAGCCAGAACATTTAAGAACCATTCGTGATCGCCTTTTATACAATGAACAGCTAGCAGGTAGAACTTTAAGTGTCTATCAACAACTTTTACAGTATGTTGATATTCCAACAGACGATAGTCGCGAACAGATTGAGCTATTGTTAAGTGGATTGGTTATCAAACATCAAGGATTTTTAAAAATTAAAAATCCTATTTATCGCACGATATTCAATCTAGCCTGGGTCAAGCAACAATTAAACAATCTGCGTCCATATTCGCAAGCGTTGAATGCTTGGCAAGCATCGAACAAAACCGACGAATCGCGTCTGTTGCGAGGACAGGCTCTTAAAGATGCTCAAGAGTGGGCACAAAATAAACAATTAAGCGATTTGGACTATCAATTTTTAACAGCTAGTCAAGTGTTTGATCGTCAGGAAGTAGAGAAGACACTCGAAGCTTCGCGAGCAAAAGAAGTAGAAGCACGACTAGCAGTAGAGCAAAAACGCATTCTTCAGCAACGACGAGCAAATCGTATTCTTGCCTTCTTAACAACTGGGATGACTATTAAGTTCATCATCTTTTTGTGGTTGTGGTTATCTACCCTATCGCAGTATCGTCAAGCAGCTGCAGATGCCCATCAAGCGAGAGTCGGTGAAATTAAAGCACTCATTTCATTATCACAAGGGCATCTTGCTGCTAATCAATCGATTAAGGCATTAATCGATGCGATCCAAGCAAAGCGATCGCTACAAAAACTACAGAAGGTCGATGCGAGTCTGGAGAATCAGACCAATCAGGTACTTCAGGAAGCGGTGAATGAAGTCAAAACAAGCCAAGGTATAAAGGCTCAACCTTTAGACCAAAGTTCCCAAGGAAATTTGCTGATGGATGGATGTCACTTGCTGCGCAATAATCTACAAACTCATTCAGATGTAACAAAAAGCGATCGCCATCTTTGCGATGGCGAGTAAATAGTAACAGCTTTTTCGTTGAGTTAGTGGGCTACACTCAATTTTCCTTCTTTGTATGCTTGTCTGAGTGCGATCGCTTCTGCCACGATCTGTTGAGCACTTAAGCCTTCTTCATCCATCATTTTTTGTAGGGTTGTCCCTGTCCGCTCATCTTGTTCATGGATTGGTGGGATCTGGCAATATCTACCACCATTTTTTGTCCGTCGCCAAATACTAGGTTTCTCCTGTTTTAGCGTTTTTGGCTTACGCTCTTGTGTGATCAGTTTTCTCACTGCATCCTGAGTAATTGCAGTTAAGTCAAGTAACCTATCTATGACTAACTGGTACTTGTTTGCGTTCTCTGCTAGCTGATATATGGTTCTTGGTTCAATTTGTGCCAAATCCTCTGGTGAAAATTTTTGAAAGGCTGCAGCTAGTTTGAGGTACTTTTTCTCCTCACCCTTCCAGCCTTGTTCCAGAAGTAGCTTTCTATATTCCAAAGAAGATCGCTGTTGTTTTTGGTTAGCTAACCAGAAGGCATGATAGAGAATTGTCTCGGTAGCATCAGCGAGCCTTTGAAAGGAAAAATTTTTAATATCAGTTTTTTTAACCTTAGCTTGAGCATCTGCTTGTTTGTCAACTTGGGCTGCAATTGCACCTTGGACGTGTGTCATCATGGTACTGACCTTATACAGTAGGGTCTTTTTAAAAAGCAATACGGGTCTTGGCGAAATGGCAATCAGCTTTTGATTGCTGAAGTTTAGTAGCAAACAACTCTTAGATTAGTGAGGGCTGTTATCGTCTTTGAGTTATGATTAGTACAATTGTACTCTATTATAGAACAATTGTACTATAAGCTAGGCAAATAAATCTCGAAAGATGCGAAATTTGTCGAGCAACGAGATGTGAACGCAATCAAAGTCCTATTGACTCGTGCAAAGGCAAGGCAGAGGCGAGGACAGTCGTGAGAAACTAAAATCCCCTGCTTCATATCTGGATTAGCTTAGCCGATTCACTCATCCAAGTTCCGTTATACTAATGTTTTAAATAGACTAAAAAAATACTAAATTCATAAAAATTATGTAAAGCTTTTTTCATTGACTATAACTATATTAGTGTTTGAGAGGAGGTAAAATTCCCTCAATATAAAGAGTATATAAAGGAGATTTACTGGATTAGCAAAAAAGAATGCTTAACATC
>JAJPJF010000514.1 GCA_021324415.1 Nostocales cyanobacterium Centralia_MAG_434 | reverse complement strand
TCCAACTGGTCCAATGTGTAACAGTGGGAATCAAGGATCATTAGAGCAGTATGTCTCTGTGATCGCGATTCGTCGCCGTACTGGTAAGGAACCGATTGAATTAGGCAAGATGGCACAAGCCGGAGATCCCTATGCTTTGACATTTTGGAAAGAATATGGTAGAGACTTGGGTATTGGGTTAACGAGTCTCATTTATGTGTTGACACCCGAAGCAGTTGTCATCGGTGGTGGTGTCAGTGCCAGTGCTGAATTTTTCTTACCATCTGTGAAAGCAGAAATTGAGCAGCGGGTATTACCCACTTCACGTATTGGCTTACAAATATTGCCAGCAGAATTGGGTAATTCCGCAGGAATAGCTGGTGCAGCTAAGTTGGCATTCAATCATCTTGCGGTGCGTTAACATGCCTCAACAACACTAACCGCAAAGGGACGCGGAATTGTCTGCGTCCCTCTGCTATAGGATGCGGTTGAAAACCTATTGCCATGTGCAGGTATGCCACTACTAACCACTAACTACTGGTGTTTGAATAGCAGAAGACGCATGAGAACGAGCGATCGCAGCTTGGATCAAACCAAGAAATAGGGGATGAGGCTCATTCGGGCGCGATTGAAACTCTGGATGGAATTGGCAAGAAATAAAGAATGGATGGTTGGCAAATTCGACAATTTCTACTAGGCGACCATCTGGAGAAGTTCCACTGATCACATAACCAGATTCTATAAACAGGTTCCGGTAGGTGTTGTTGAATTCGTACCGATGGCGATGTCTCTCGTAAACAACTTCTTCTTGATAGAGTTTGAAAGCGAGAGTATTGGGAAGAATCCGACAAGGATAAAGACCTAAGCGCATTGTTCCGCCCAAATCGACGACATCTTGCTGTTCTGGCAACAAGTTAATGACTGGATCTGTAGTATGGGGGTCAAATTCAGCACTGTTTGCATCTTTTAATCCCAAGATGTCTCTTGCCCATTCAATCACGCAGCATTGCATTCCCAAACACAAACCTAAGAAGGGAATTTCCTTGTCGCGAGCATATTGAATTGCAGCAATTTTGCCATCGACTCCTCGAATGCCAAAACCTCCTGGTACCACAACACCATCAACATCATTGAGATGGCTGCCCATGCCATCATCCTCCAAGGTTTCTGAGTTTACCCAACGTAAGCGGAGATCAGCACTCATGGCGATCGCTGCATGGCGTAAGGCTTCCACCACGGAGAGGTAGGCATCACTTAACCGCACATATTTGCCCACAATGGCAATTTCCACTGGATGCTTGGGACTGTACATCCTATCTACCAAGGTTTGCCACTGCACCAGATCTGGTTGGCGTTGTTCCATATTTAATAGGTCTAGTGCTTGCTGTGCTAGTCCTTCCCTTTCCAGCATCAGTGGAACTTCATAGATACTCTTAGCATCAATAGCCGGGATGACACATTCTACAGGGACATCACAGAATTCTGATAACTTTTGTTTTAAACCTGTGGGCACAGCGCGATCGCACCGACAAATTAAAATATCAGGTTGAATCCCAATGGAGCGCAGTTCTTTAACTGAATGCTGTGTTGGTTTGGTTTTCATCTCCCCTGCAGAAGCAATCCACGGAATCAATGTGACGTGCATATACAGCACGTTATGTCTTCCGACCTCCTTACGGAATTGGCGAATTGCTTCTAAAAATGGCAGTGATTCGATATCACCAACTGTACCACCTATTTCTGTAATGACGACATCAGGGTTTGTATTTTTTGCTACCCTAACAATTCTTTCTTTAATTTCATTCGTGATGTGTGGAATTACCTGCACTGTACCACCATCATAGTCACCGCGACGCTCTTTATTAATCACAGCTTGGTAAATTGAACCAGTCGTCACGCTATTCAGCCGTGACATGGAAGTGTCTGTGAAACGTTCATAATGTCCCAAGTCTAAATCCGTTTCAGCACCATCTTGTGTAACAAACACCTCCCCATGCTGAAAGGGACTCATCGTGCCTGGATCGACATTAATATAAGGGTCGAGTTTAAGAATTGATACCGAATAATTGCGTGATTTCAGCAATCGTCCCAGACTAGCTGCAACAATTCCCTTTCCAATACTGGAAACTACGCCACCAGTGACAAATACAAATTTACTCATGGTACTTCAAGTTTTTGGCAACTTTCTAACAAAATATCTCGTTATTGTGCAACAGTGAATAGAGTTAGGAGGAGCCAGTGCTAGGGGCGGATTTCCCGACATGTAGCAACTGGTGTTTAAAAGTTTAGGGTTAGGAATAAAACTCAGAGCTTATAACTCCTGCTAACTGAATGCTAATTGAATGTTAATTGTTGAATTTTGCGTGAAATCACTTTTTGGGTTAGTTCTTTTAGGTTCTATATTCACTTCTTCACATACTTTGGCGCAAAGTTCCCATGCGCAGGGTTTACAACCAACGATGAAACCCCTATTTGCTTTGCACCCTTCCACCCCTATATCTCTACATACAGCTTCCAACACAGAGCAATCTCTTAAAATTATCTTTCCTTTGAACAATTACAAAACAACTTCAGAAAAAATCTTTTTTCTTGGTACAGCACCTCCCACAGGAGAGGTTCTTATCAATGGTAAGACAATTGTTCGCAGTCAGGCAGGTCATTTTGCCCCAAGTTTCCCTCTACAGTTGGGAGAGAATCTTTTCACTGTCCAGTATCAGAATCAACAAGTCCAGATTAAAGTTACAAGAGTTACCTCCCAGCCAGAACTACCTCAAGAGTTAGCCTTTGCTAAAGATTCTCTCACTCCAGCCGTGGATATTGCCCGATTGCCAGGAGAACTTATTTGTTTCAGTGCGATCGCCCCAGCCAACTCCACTGTATCTGTCCAATTGGGCAATCAAACTGTTTCCCTAACAACCCAACCACAACAAGCACAACTACCAGCAAACTCTGCTGCTCTAACAGGACGCAATCAGCCCTCAGTTAAGTCTAGCGCAGGTCAGAAGTATGAGGGTTGTACCACTGTAGCAACAGCCTCTGATTTGGAACAACCAGTGTTTCAACTAACCCGCAATGGCAAGACAGCCACGCAACCAAGTGTTGGTAAAGTTCAAATTCTTTCACCAGCACAATTACAAGTTGCTGAGGTCACTGCAGATGCTGGCGTGGCTCGCACTGGTCCCAGTTCAGATTATTCTAGACTCACACCCCTACCCAAAGGAACAAGAGCAGCCGTCACAGGGAGGGAAGGAGAATGGTTACGCTTAGATTATGGTGCTTGGATCAACAAAAAGGAGACTCATATTCTACCAGGTGCAATCCCTCCACGCACAATCATCCGCTCTGTTAGCTATAAACATAGCGCTGGTACAACAGAGGTCTTTTTTCCTTTGCAAGTTCCTGTCCCAGTGAGTGTACAGCAGGGTGAGCGCACTTTCACCCTCACTCTTTACAACACAACTGCTCAAACAGACATTATTCCCTTTGGTGATGACCCTCTGGTTTCTCGTCTAGATTGGCAACAAATTCATTCGTCTACACCGGGAGGTCCAGAGGCGGTGAAATACACCTTTAACCTAAAAAAAGACCAACAGTGGGGATATCGGTTGAAATATAGCGGTAGTAGCTTGCTTTTATCTTTACGTCATCCCCCTACTAGTGAAGAAAATACAAAACACAAGCCTTTATCTGGCATCAAGATCCTATTAGATCCAGGACATGGTGGTTCTGAATCTGGTGCTTCAGGACCAACTGGTTATCTCGAAAAAGATGTTAATCTCACGGTATCCAAGTTGGTGCGGGACGAGTTGGTGAAGCGTGGTGCAACGGTGGTCATGACGCGAGAAGATGATAAAGAGGTGTCGCTAGGCGATCGCGTGGCGATGATCAATAAAGAAGCACCAACAATTTCTATTTCAATCCATCACAACTCCCTTCCAGATGATGGTGATGCAGAAAAAATCAAAGGTTTTTCATCTTATTGGTATCATCCCCAAGCTCACAGCCTAGCATTATTTTTGCATGACTATCTCATCAAAAAGCTAGGACGCAGTGACTATGGTGTTTTTTGGGATAATTTAGCGCTAACACGCCCAGAAAGTGCACCGTCAGTGTTACTCGAAATCGGTTTTATGAGCAATCCCGATGAATTTGAGGTGGTGACGAATCCTAAGGAACAGAAGAAGGAAGCAAAGGCGATCGCAGATGGAATTGTGAAGTGGTTTAAGAGTGTGCGCTAGGTTTGTCCCAACCATGCAAAATTGGCATGGTGAACAACCCCCATCCCAAACCCGTGATCAATCCAAAAGGCGTGACAACATAATTATTAAAACTCCACCATCCCAAAACCTGTGCTGCTAATTCCAAGGGATAAGCCATCATGAGCACGCTAGCAAGTGCTACACCACTCCAACCATATTGCGCCAGCCAGTAAAAGCCTTTTCCATTTGTTGCTTTGTACAGCAAACGAGTGATGAATAACCCTGTAACAGTACCATAACAACGCATACACACAGCCATGATAAAAGGTGGTGCCAATGCCACTCCCATCTCTGGCTGAGGACACACATGCTTGCCCAGAAAATAAATAATATCCGCAATTAGAGGTAACATTACTAACTCAGATGCAGCTAGTAAAGGAGCAGCAAGCGGTCCTATAACCATACCCAGAAGCAGAAAGTCAGCAATAGCACTTACCCAATGAATGTGTAAATTCTTTTTAAAGAGAACAGCTTCCATAATCTCTCAGTGAATATTTTTGCCAATCACTTAATTGTGAGCAGTAAACGCCTTTAGATTCCTCTGAGAATTGTAAAACCTCGCCCAAACAAGAAACTAGCTTTCTCAAATTTCAAGAATAAATTAGGAGTTTTATAAATCAAACTCATATAAGTTATAAGTTTTCCTTAGCACTGAGAGTATTGCCAAATACAATAAAGATTTGTAAATTAATATTACAGGCAGTAAACAAGCCTGACTCATTCATTAAATTACTTCAATAAACGCACTCATAAAACCATGACAGCAACCTTACAACGCGTTCAAAGCGCCAACGTTTGGGAGCAGTTCTGCAAGTGGGTCACCAGCACTGAAAATCGCCTCTATGTAGGTTGGTTCGGTGTGCTGATGGTTCCCACCCTTCTAGCTG
>JAJPJF010000412.1 GCA_021324415.1 Nostocales cyanobacterium Centralia_MAG_434 | reverse complement strand
GAACTCTATCAACTCTTCCATCCGTACTACTCTGTGTCTTATTACTACCAGCAGTACTCACTTTATCTACAACTGTTATTTTTCACAACTCATTTAGGATTGCTATAGTTAACCATAATAATTTAAATGAGCCAAAGTTAACGCTACCTACAATTTGCTCCAGTTGTAATGCGGCGGTGATTGACATCTGCCAAAAAATTTTGCGTCACACAAAAGTGAGTATATAATCTACATTCGTTATGAAACTGTTCTATACACCAAACTCCCCATACGCACGGGTAGCTCGAGTCGCTGCACTCGAGCTAAATTTGGGGGAGCGAATCGAAATGCAGACCTGTACTGTGCGGCAGGTAGATAGTGAGTTACTCAATTACAACCCTACAGGCAAAGTGCCAACTCTAGAAACTGACGATGGATTCATCTTGAGTGAAACACGGATAATCTGCGCTTATCTTAATTGCTTCAATGATGATGTCAAACTGATTGCTGATATCTCTGATACTTGTTCAGTGCAACTTGAAGGTATGGTTAGTGGTTTTTTAGATGGCATCGCTGTTTGGGTGCGTGAGATCCGGCGTCCACTAGGTGAGCAATCACCTCCAGTGATTGAGCTAGAGCGATTACGTGCATTAAGGTGTCTGACTCACTTTGAAAAACTCTCCGATAGACTTGACCAACGTTCTAAGTTTAGCCACATCATGCTCGGCTGTACTTTGGGGATCATGGAAGCACGTATTAGAGAATTCCAATGGCGACAGAAACATTTGAGGCTCGCTAATTGGTACAATGAATTTTCTAATCGCCCTTCCATGCAAGCAACGATACCTGAAGTCTAAAAGTTTACGTACAGTGCGTAGATATAGCATGTCTAGCTGTCAAGCTAGTTAAGTAAGCCTCTCTCAAACGAATTCTGGCTCTTCAGTTCTTTTTATGGAGTCGAATAATAAATAAAATCTAATCAGAGCCTATATGCCTTGCTATGACTGGATTCTAAATTTTTAAGCCTTTCTATAAAATGGCTATTTTAAGGTCGTACCATAAAACCAACGCAAGAGCCCGAATTCTTAAGGGATTGCAAGAGAATGAATCGTACTCCAATTAATTCAATATGTTCTATGCACTCGTACATTTTCCGGTGTTCGCCATCACAAAAATCAATCAAATCAGGAAGGAATACGACCCACAAGTTAATTTCATTGACCCTCATATTACACTTGTATTTCCTATAGAAGGTACCTTAAACGATGAACAGCGTCTCATTAACCATATTGCAAATGTTTTGACAGCATGGAAGCCATTTTCTCTTCATTTACAAGGACTGGCGCAGTCCTCTGACAATTATCTATACTTAACCTTGCAAGAGGGTAACACTGAGGTAGTTAAGTTACATGATGAGCTATATACAGGTATGTTAGCTGACTATCAAAGAGATGATATTTTATTTATTCCCCATGTGACGCTAGGTGTCTTTCATCAAGAGGGATATGAATCTACTCAAGCTTTAGAACAAGCAAAAAAACTCAACCTTTCTTACCATTGCGTCTTGGATAGATTGCATTTGTTGAAATTCACATCTCATCACTCACCTATAAGCTTGAGTAAAGAGTTTTTACTTTAAGGGAGATCCAAAAAATAAAATGTCCCACCTTATTACCACGAATAACCTACTGCGCTGACAGATCAACAACGAAGGTGGGACATTTTATTACTGGCAAGTGCCTAACACCTCATGTCTGGTGATACCTTTGCAACCGCCGATCCAGAGTTCCTGTGTGTAACTCAAACAAATGATTATCATAGTCATAAAAATATAAAGACCGTCCTTCGCCCTCGGTACGGCTTCGTCCTTCCTTCATCTCTACCCCAAGACTCCTAATTCGTTGTGCATATAATCCGAAGTCTTCTTCTGTGATTTTAAATGCCACATGACTATAGGTTTTCTCAGCTACTGACTCCCCTTCCATGATGGCAATCCACAAGTCGTTGATGAGGAAGAATTTTTCTGGTGAGATGGAGAAAGTTTGCTTACCACTAGAATAAACCTCTTGAGCATCAAATATGGATGTGAGGAATTGACTCATCCTCTCCAAGTCTGTGACAACGAAGGTAATATGGCTAACTCAAATCTTGCACCTCTCCGTATAAACCCAGATGATGCCAAAAGATGCATAATAAAGATACCTGAATTTTATGGCTTTTTATCGCCAAATCAAGGGTTGTAGTTTAGTACTGAGTAATTAAATTACATCACATTTTTCAGGTGCAAGATCTGAGCTAATTCCCTGAATCATTTTAATTTGTTCTTACTCATCATGTTCAAGTCGTTTACCCAAAATAATAACATCGTCAACAGCATACCCTAAATGTTCATAGAACTTAATAACTTGGTTGTTTTTTGACCGCACTAGCAAATTAATCTTCGGACAACCCACTTCATGCAGTCGCTGTTCTACTTGTGCCATCATGGTTCGTCCTAATCCTGTTTGTTGATAAGAAGGGGCAACAGCAAGGTAATTAATCCAACCACGATGCCCTTCATATCCTGCCATTACTGTTGCTACAAGCTCTTGCTCTATTAGACCGACCAGAAAAAGATGAGGTTGAACACATAGCTTACGGTCAATGTCCTTCTTCGGGTCATTCCACGGGCGAATTAGACCGCATTGTTCCCATAATGCAATGACTGCAGACTCATCATCAAGTTCAAAAGGACGAATTTCCATAAATGATTTTGTATATAAGATGCGATCGCCCTTGGCGGGGCTTTCATTGCATATATTAACTTTCTTTTCGTTCTTAAAAATACAGTATATCTATTAACTTATAAGTACCTAGACAAAATTAATTTCACACTCGCTTATTGCCAGAAAAGTATTTGAGGCGATTTTAATGGGTAATGTAATTTGCATAAATACTTATCAGCCCACAGCAAAATCCTCTAGGAGCAACCCAACAAGACAGCTTCGATCCATATGAACCAGGTGTTGCTAAACGGGTACAGCGCGGCGGCTCCTTTTTGTGCAGCGATCATTATTGCAGTCGTTATCGTCTCGGCTCGCGCGGTAAGGGTGAGCCAGTCAGTGCTGCTCTGCACGTTGGCTTCCGCTGCGTCAAATCTGCTAGTGTTCCCAACTAATCAAGCAGCGCTATCAAAAACTTAGGTAAATTTAGGCAGTGTCTTAAATCCTGTTTCTCTGCCACACCTAAATCGCATCCCCAATTTTATCTTTAATTCTCTAAGTACTTTTTTTTGAGCCTGAGCTTTTAGTTCAAACTTTAGTAATTCAATAACGTGATATTTAACGGCTGAAAAGTTGCATTAGTTAAACCCGAAGCAGCAAAAATCCACTTGTTAAAGCTTCATTCCAAAGAGGCGATTTTTGTATTTCTGTCAAAGAAACAGGTGGATTTATCGATTGTGTAGTAATGATTGTAGTTGCTCGTAACTAATTCCTAAAATTTCTTTTGTTCTGTGTGGATATTTCCCGATATAATCAAAAACTATAACTTATTTGGAAAAATGGAAGACACTCAACTTAGTGTTTTACCATTTTTCTTTTCCTAAGTTAATATTTCGGACAAGTCTACAGATGATTCCACAGACCATAGATAAGCAGCACGGGTACGGTAAGGGCTAGCGTAAGCGTAGCCCACAACCTCTTGATTAATTTCGCAAACGAGCCAAGGCATCTGCTGTTGATAGCTCTTGATACGCTGTTGAAACTCTGTTTCACTCGGTGGTTCTACTTCAAAAGAAATTGCAGTTTCCTACACAATTGGTGCATAAATTGCCAGCATTTGTAGAGCATCGTTTTCATTAACTAGTCTGATTACTGCCTTCACTGCAATACTTGCCTTCTCCCAAACCCACTAAATGATAAAGTTTTTCCCACTCCCCAGGCAGCATTGAGTTGAGATACGCAATCCTCTTCCCAAAACTCATGTGCTTTATAAGCTTACCTTAATCAAAACCTAAAATTATCTTAACTAGAACCCAAAATTTCTAGTAGCTGCCACCTGGTTCGTCTGAATCTAGATGCACGCGGAATCCAGAGCCAGTAATTCAACTAACAAAATTTATGAGTTTTTGGCTTGTTAGTAATGGTCAAAGTGCAGTAGTATTGAATTCATGGCATTCAAGCAAATTATCTTGCATCCAACATGATTGAAAAGTTGTATCGAAGCTTGATTGAGTACAGCCGAACTGGAAATCTGCAGCCGTGGCGATGGTGTAGCTAATCCATCCTTCGTGTTTGTGCCTACTTGACTTAATCAACGTTCGACAACTTGTAAGCCATGACTCCTAAAAGAATTCTGACCGGTGATCGCCCCACTGGCAAGCTCCATTTGGGACACTATGTTGGTAGTCTGCAAAATCGTCTTAAGCTTCAGTATGACTATGAAACCTACATACTGATTGCTGATGTGCAGGCATTGACTGACAATTTTGCCACCCCAGAACAGCTACAAGCTAACATTCGGGAGGTGATGCTTGATTACCTAGCCGTTGGAGTTGACCTCAATCGATGCCGTTTTGTGGTGCAGTCAATGGTGCCAGAAATCGCCGAACTCACCATGTTCTATATCAACTTAGTAACAACAGCTCGACTGGAGCGCAATCCCACAGTTAAGGACGAAATTCGTCTCAAAGGGATGGACGCTAGTGTGACAGCAGGGTTTGTTTGTTACCCGGTTTCTCAGGCGGCAGACATTACCAGCTTTGGTGCAGATTGCGTACCTGTAGGAGCAGACCAAGCTCCCATGCTGGAACAGACCCAAGAAATTGTTGAGCGCTTCAATCATCTCTATGGAAAAACACTAGTGCGTCCTGAACCGCTATACAGCAACTTTGGACGACTTGTAGGCATTGACGGTCAGACCAAGATGAGTAAAAGTCTAGGTAACGCTATTTACCTGTCTGATGATCCTGCCACTGTGACGAGTAAAGTCATGAGTATGTTCACCGATCCTAACCGCATTCATGGAACTGAGCCAGGGCAGGTTGAGGGAAATCCGGTGTTCATCTATCATGATGCCTTTAATCCCGAGCGTGAGCGTGTAGCACAATTGAAGAAACTCTATCGTCGAGGTGGTGTGACACGATAGGGAAAGCCGATTTTAGGAGATGTGCAGGTCAAACGTGAACTCTCAACCATACTCAATCAGTTTTTAGAACCGATTCGAGCCAAACGAGCCTTGTTTGAGCAAGATGAAGACTATATTTGGGATGTCTTACACCAGGGAAGTGCCTGTGCCCGGATTCGCGCTCAAGAAGTCATGGATGGTGTCCGTTCAGCTATGAAAATTTATTATTTCAGGACTAGCAGTTAATCTATTTCAGACTTTAGGTAAGCACTTACAGGCGTACTTAACTGTTAGGGTGTGCCTTGAATTAACTCAGCAATTGATGATCAATTTAGGAGGAGTTATGACTCAAGTTAAAATTTATGGGCTACGTGAGTATCTCAATCCCATCAAACAGGAGTTGTCAAATGTCATTCATGCTAGTGTGGTAGAGGCGTTGCAGTATCCCACTGATAAACGCGCCCACCGCTTCTTTCCTCTAGATGCATCAGATTTTTACTATCCGCTTGGACGCACGGAACACTATACAATTTTGGAGTTGAGTATGATTGAGGGGCGTAGTGTTGAGGCAAAAAAACACTTGATTCGCTTACTATTTGAGCGAGCGCCATCAGTAGGTATTGATCCTCAAGATTTAGAAATCACGATTTTTGAGACGCCAAAACATAATTGGGGCTTTCGCGGATTACCAGGAGACGAACATATCCTCAACTATAAGATCGAGGTCTAGCCACCCTGCTCCCAGAAAATGTATTACCTACCCCAATCCTTGGTGAGTAGTGATGATAATCATAGAGGGAGGTGTTAGAGGGGCAACGCTCGTCTACCACTTCCTAGTGCATGGGTTTCACTATTGATCTAACATTTGGAAGAATCGGGTAAAATAATTTTCTCAAGCAATTGTGGAATATTATCTGGAGAATGAGCAATAAAGTCCGCAGCGTAAGCCTTCAGTTCTTGCTCAGTTCCATAACCATAAGTTACACCTATTGAAGAAAGATTATGGTATTTAGCTCCGATAATATCGTGTGAACGATCGCCGATCATAACCACAGTAGATGGAGAAAGATTCTCCGTCAATAAGATGTGGTGAATCAGGTCGCCTTTCGTACTTCGGGTCCCGTCTAGTTCACTACCATAAACACCATCAAAAAGTGACGATAAGGCAAAATGTTCAATAATGCGTGTGGCATATATCTGAGGTTTCGAGGTAGCAACAAAGGTTTTATAACCAGCAGAGCGAATGGTTTGTAAAGTTTCTGGAATCCGAGGATAAAGAGAGTTTTCAAATAATCCTATTGTGGAAAACTGACTACGATACAGTTTCATAGCTCGCTCCAGCACTACCTCGTCTGTTGTCTTGAGCAGTTGCGAAAAACTATCTTTTAACGGGGGACCAATACACCAATGCAATTCATCAGCATCTGGTTGTCTGTAACCCAGTTCAGATAGAGCATACTGGATACAGCGAGTAATACCAGGCTTGGGGTCGCTCAACGTCCCATCTAGATCAAAAAGGACAGCGGCGGAAAAAATTTTTAGCATGACTATGACGTGTTTTCCTCTACAGAGTTCTAGCTTGTTTTTTGAGCCAATCTTCACAGATAAACTTCACGACATATCGTCTTGGTTTAAACTAATCACATGAGTAGCATAGCGTTTCAATTCTGCAGTTGCGTTGGCGACTGCAATAGCACGGTCAGCTATTGTGAACATTTTGATGTCATTATTTTGATCCCCAAAAACAACCATAATATCCTACACATGGAAACAACACTACGTGCACTGGCTACTGTGAAGGAAAGTCCGTCTCGCAACAATGAGGCAAGCGTATTTCTACTAAAATCTGAGAGAACAGCCTTATTGAGGAACTGGTAGTCTATCGCCGTCAACAAGAGCAAATCGGGGCGGAAAATCTTTAAAATTCAAGGAACAGACGCGGAAACCCCCAGACACTGTGACGAGGAGCCAATAATATAGTATTGGCGACTTGTGTAAGCGTTTTTGATTACGAACGCTCTACTGATCGCCTTTTACCTCTCTCAATCCCATTTTTTGAGCAGCTTTAAACAGCCAAGATATGCACGATAAATATATGTTAGCGGCTTTAGCTCAAAGCACAAAAGCTCTCCCAGAGTGCTTACCTAATCCACCAGTAGGTTGTGTAATTGTCCATTCTGGCAAGATAGTAGCAGTAGGATATACGCGCTCGCCAGGAAAACATCATGCCGAGGCTGATGCACTAACCCAGATTCAAGGTCAAAATTTGCACTTTTTGCAAATGTACGTTACTCTTGAACCTTGTTCTTTTAAGGGACGCACACCCTCTTGTGCTTTGGCGATCGCTCCCCAGCCAGAAGCCTCGTAAACGGTCTGTAGGTGGGCGTAGAAAGCAGCAATTCTCCTGCTTGAAACGATTTTGCGCCATTTCAGCGATCCCCAGATTCGTTAAGAATTGTAAAACCCTCTGACTGTAAGGGTTTCAATGTCATGAAACCTT
>JAJPJF010000087.1 GCA_021324415.1 Nostocales cyanobacterium Centralia_MAG_434 | reverse complement strand
CCGTTCCTTCTGTTCTTGAGAAAGATGGTTTTTCGCTGGCATATGTAGTTGACGAAGGCTTAGTTACTTAATATTACATTATACAATCAAGCTGCGCAGCAGCTTATTTGTTTTTCGGTATCACCACTGACATAGCCAATCTCTTTTGGGGAGTTAACCAAATCACCCTTACGGACATCATGACGGGTAGTAGAGCCTCCATATTTACGTCGAACTACATTAATGGCTGGAAGCATCAAATGAAGTTGACGATGGTTGTGGAACTTGTTTTGTTGGGATTGCCTTTTTATAAGCAAACAATTGCGAGAGAGTAATCGTCAATCACACTTTTGGTGGTGACTTGCTCTGAATCTGTCTTAAGTTGCCAGATGCTCAAGCACGGAAAGCATCTGGAAAAATATGAATTCAACTAGCAGTAGAAACAGAATTAGACTTTGGCGACGATTCATACAAACACTTTTCTACTCCGATCATACTCAGCATAGCAACAATACACAACACACAAAGAAAAATCTATAACCTGCTTTATTAATAAAGTTAACTCCTAACTTGCACATTTTATAAACCTTATACAGCAAAGCTTTCAGCTTTCCCTTTAAAATGTGCTAGTTTCATTATTTACTGGTGGCTATTGCCGCCAGTCGGAGGCTCAGATCTTGCACCTGAAAAATGTGATGTAATTTAGTTACTCAGTACTAAACTACAACCCTTGATTTGGGGATAGAAGACCATAAAATACAGGTATCTTTATTATGCATCTTTTGACATCATCTGGGTTTGTACGGAGAGGTGCAAGATCTGAGTATACAAAGATTGCAATATTGGCAATCTGCTAAACAGCACTGAGTCAGGCAGTTAGAAAAATAAGCCTAATGGTCAGTCATATCAACGTTTAAGGTTGATCCACTATCGGCTTCGGGTATCAGTTTTGAGAACTTTATACCTTAGCTGGCTTAACTTCATCTTGCGCTTAAGGCACAAAATAAATAGGAGTTCCTATCTAACTTAACTGCTCAATCTTAATATACCAGAGGTTGCTCAAATCTTTGACAAAAATCTAATACTCGCCAAGCGTTTATCTCTTTTTTATAATCAGAACTGCCAGTGCAATTACCCCTTTTCAAAATATAATTTCCCTATTACCAGTGCTAGCAGTTATAATACCATTTTTTTCGATACGAGTAGCACTGTTGGTATTTAAGCTTTTACAAAGCTATAATTTGGCGTTTAACATGTCTATATTTTATGTTATATATTTTTGAAGAAAAGCGTTTAACATGTTTATATTTTATGTCATATAACCAATAATTTTTGGCTCTCCTAGACTAGGTATAAAAAATTAATAGTTGATATCGGGTTAAATCCTTACCTAGTAAGGGATTCAAGAGAAACAAAGCATTTTTTATTAAATCAAAGATTTAATTTGAGGGAAACCTTGCTATATCAACTATTTTAGCTGTTTTTTAGTGTTAATTTATCAACCGAAGTCTGGGAGAGCCTAATTTTTTTGTAATTTAACTAGACATTTATTCAATTCTATTTTATGATAATTAGTTATAAATACAATATTTTAAATAATTAAAAAAACAAATTACATTTTTTAATTATTCTTCCCAGTGCCCCGTTCTCTATTCCCTGCCTCAACAAAAAATTTCATAACTCATTGAGAACGCTGTATTTAATTCATTTTAATAAATACACTGATAAACAATAGCTAAGTGTTATCTAAAATAATGAATGACTATCTTCATTGCCACCAACACAACATTGTACCAGATCTCAGCAATAACCAAACACAATATACAAAATTGTGTTTGGTTATTGCTGGCGCGAATACTTATTTTGCTGGAGTATCTACTTTTTAGATCAATAGCTGGAGTTGCAAACTAAAAACACAGGTGGTTTTCGCGACCAAGAGAAAAAAGGGTATAAGGGATCTACTGGAAAATAAAAACGAGCGCTAATGAAAGTTAATTCGCTGCTCATAAACAAATAATTCAGTGTAATAAAGCGTTGATTTCTAGACAAAAGTATTTGACTGAATCAAGCAGGGATGCAGAGGGCAAGGGGTAAAAGAAAAACCGTGGAGAATTTGTTGTCCGTATACTACAAATATTTCAGCAATATGACTAGTACACCAAATATCAAATCAGGTGAAATTACTTCTACAAACAGTCAGCTAACAGTAGCACAGAGACAGGAAGCAGGTAAAGCATTACGTCAAGTTGTTTCTCGCTCTGCCCATCGAAACTGGCATCTGACAGAACGTCCAGATCCGATTGATTTACTAGAAATATCCAATCAGGGACGTATCCGAGAGTTGATCCCCATCCGTTACGGTCGGATGTTGCAGTCTCCCTTTGCGTTTCTACGAGGAAGTGCAATTATTATGGCAGTTGATTTAGCACAAACTCTAACAACGGGTATTCACGTGCAAGCTTGTGGAGATTGTCATTTACTGAACTTTGGTGGCTTTGCTACACCGGAACGAAATCTCATTTTTGACTTGAATGACTTTGACGAAACTCTCAGTGCACCTTGGGAATGGGATATCAAACGGCTGGTTATTAGTATAATTGTTGCTGGCAAAGATATCTGTCTGAATGATAAAGACTGCTATGATGCTGCTCTAGCGGCAGTTCGTGCCTATCGCTTATCTATGCAGGAGTATGGTCAGATGAATACTTTGGCTGTGTGGTATGCGCGACTGGATGCAAATATGTTAGTAGAACACGCACCTGATGAGGAAACTCGTAAATACTGGGAACAAATGGCAAATAAAGCTTTTACGCGCACAATGCAGCAGACATTTTTGCAGCTAACAGAGGAGGTAAATGGACAACGGCGGTTTATTGATCAACCTCCACAGTTATATCATCTACCGAACCAACAGGAGTATTTTGAGGAAGTAGGGGTATTATTTGAACAATATCGTGACACACTGCAAAGCGATCGCCAGTTTTTGTTAGACCGCTATCGTTTAGTAGATGTAGCCATGAAAGTGGTAGGTGTAGGTAGTGTCGGTACTCACTGTGGAGTGGCACTGCTACTGAGTAATGATCATGACCCTTTACTGCTGCAATTTAAAGAAGCCCGTCCCTCAGTATTAGAACCATATGCAGGTAAATGTCCCTACTCCCACAACGGACAGCGCATAGTCAATGGTCAACGTTTAATGCAAGCAGCTAGCGATATTTTCTTGGGTTGGACGAGTAATAGTCATGGACAAGATTTCTATTTCCGGCAATTAAAAGACATGAAAACCTCGATTAAACTCAAGGGAATGTCTGCCAGGGGTTTAGAGGATTACGCAGAAATCTGTGGTTGTGCCTTAGCCCGCGCTCATGCTTGTTCCGGTGATCCTGTAATGATTAGTAGCTACCTAGGTAAAAGTGATACTTTTGACTCTGCTGTAGCAGATTTTGCTATCACCTATGCCCATCAAGTTGAACAGGATTATCAAGCACTCGTAGCAGCAGTCCAATCTGGTCGGATTGAAGCAAAGTAGGTTAGAGGATTTCGGTAATCGGCTTATATCTCCTAATCTGTTACCACCTTATACGGAAGAAGTTAAATCAACACAGGCTTGTAATTGAATATTAATTATTTTTTTGCAATTTGACTAAATATTCGATTATGAGTTGGGATAAATTTTAAGTCAAGATTCATACTCTTTTTCATAAAAAATGCTTATCTAGCAATCCTAAATGAGTTGTGAAAAATCACAGTACAGCTAGAGAATGAGCATGTAGGTTAAGATGAACTTCGGTTACAAAGTGCAATGCTAAAATGATCTCTTGGAGATGATTAGCATACTCCATCTCATATCCTAAACCAGGAATATAGAATCGAATGCGTCTATCGTTTTGATGAATAATTTGATAACTTCTTTTCTCGACTTGATCACACAAAGCAGGCTCAGAGTCTGCTGTTGATAACATGAGATTTTTCCTTATTTAATGCAATACTTCATCAGCCAAAACTAAGCCACTGACGAAACCTGTCTCTATTAAAGAATCACAACAGCTTGCAATAGTTGCACTCATACCATCAACTATTACAGCTTGCAATAGTTGCTGTTCAGATATCGTCAGGGTCTACTTGAATCACTATTAGCTTCTGAATGTATAGCGATTTGCTATAATTAACTTCAAAATTTTTTGTTCCTCGAGACCAACTAAATTAAGGTTCCACATTAATTTTGGTAGAGTGATGCTCAAATCACCAGACAAAAAAATCCCAAATTATTCAGATACGATTTTCACCTCGCGGGATTCTACCGATTCAGGCTTGGCTTTTTTTGCCATATGTTCTACCTTAGCATCCGATACCAAGTCTCTAAAAGACTCTTCTGCCTCAGCGTAGAACGTTTGCAAGTTTTCCATTACCTCGAATCCTTGAACAAGAGCATCTTTTGCCAATTTTCTGGCAGAATCAGATACTGCTTCACCCATTTGGTTAGGGTCTTGCCCGACAGCCTTACCAACGATATTAACTACAGGAGCAAGAACAACAGCGCCAATTCCTACGGCTAAAGCTGTTAGCGGTTCTAGACCAAGTAACCATTCCATAAACTACATTTAAGTTTAAAAGAAAATAACTTGCTAGATATCATATAGCCATCCTAAATGAGTTGTAAAAAATCACAGTTGTTGATATAGTGTCTGCCAGTGGTAGTGATGAGGTACAGAGTAGCAAGGATGGAAGATCTGATAGAGTTT
>JAJPJF010000238.1 GCA_021324415.1 Nostocales cyanobacterium Centralia_MAG_434 | reverse complement strand
TAAACCAGCTTGGGTGTAGAGTAGGGTGTTCATTTTCTGCAAGAATTTCTTTTTACCCCTACACCCTACACCCTACCACCTTGTACTCAGCCAAGCAAATACATCCTCATGCTTGCTAGCAGTTCACATTATGATTTTCCAGTGTGAAAACAGTAGTAAATTTCTCCATCTTCACCCACATTAAAATCTGCACTGAATTCTTTTGCTCTCTCATCTAAATACTGCTTAGCAACATCTGCTGTTAGCTGTGCTTCCAGGGCAAATTGCATCACTGTAATCTTACCTTGACTTTGTTTGAGCAGTTGGTGAAAGATTGACTGAAGCCGATGTTGAGTTTCTTGACGACTTTGTTGCTGCAAACTCCATACCAACCATCCACCTGCACCAGTTATAGGAATACCAAACAGCAGACAAGCCATAGCCTCGCTCATCCTCTCCTGGCGACTAATATCGTGATTGAACGGTGCATATGCTCCGGAAGCTAGGATAAGAGTCCCCAGTGCTAGCAATAAACCCGCAGCCCCTTTTTTGATCAGCTTCATCCTTAAATTTGTAGTTATTGTGTCTATAACATAAGCTACAAGAGTGTAAAGTACAATTCCTGATAGCTGCCTGGGGACTTAATCCTTTATGAGCATCCCAAATACTCTTGCTCTAAAAGCCTCAACAGCTTTTCTTCCAAAGGTGTTAGATAAGGGCGCTTCATCTCACCCAGTTGCTTAAGCACGCTAATTGCTGCATCTTCTAGCTTACCACTGTTACGTAATTTGGTGATGCGATCGCACACCTGGTGCATCCTTTCACAATCAGTATCTGAATACTCAAGTGATTTCAAGTTATCCAGCTTCACAATGTACTCACTGTCCCAGACAGTAAGAGTACAACTCAAATCATGCACCTGACTAACAATACCCCAGCACCCTCCTTTACCTCGTAACTCAGGGTTCTCTTTGACAAGAATTTGGCAAACTTCTCCTACACGGTAAGGATTTGGCACTTTAGTTCTCTCCATAATACGTTGTATAACATCTTTCACAATCCGCCCCGATGGAACTTTATGGCCTGCCTCCTCCACGGCCTGTTGCCACACTAAACGCTGTTGGTCTGGTTCCAGTTTAGTTAGTGGTCGGACTTGACCCTCTCGGTTAGGAAAAATGTCCACAAATTGCGGACATTTTTGTAAATTGTCCACAACAATTGCAGCATCTATTAACTGGTAAGAATGAGAACGATTATACCCAAACCTATCTCGGCAGTATTCCTCAAAGCTTTTGTGAGTGGAGCGATATAAACGTCTATCCCTAAGTTCTAGTAAAGCTTTCCCAGCTTCGTGAAACGCCCGTTCTACTTTGCGCTCTAGGTGCAAGCGTAGGCACGATTCCTCCTCAGTCAGTTCTTCTGATTCAACAATTTCAACAGCTACGGCTCGATCAGATGGGGGTAAAGATTTTGGTGTTTTGCGCTTTGTCGTGCAGTCTTTAGTCGAATGCCGAATGATCTCGCCTTTGGTCAACGGGTCAGTGCAAATAGTGGTTGCATCTTGTGTCATTATAAAGATAATCCTTGGTTAAAAGGTTTATAAGAGAAGGCGATTCATGCTTGCCGGCGCGATCGCCTTTCTCTGTTTTTATATTGTAAGTTGTTAGCCGACAACTTACAATAAATGATAGCTCATAGTTTACAAGTGAAGTAAAAGCGTATAGCTGCAACTCAAATGAAGGTAAGGCGAACAGTAGACAAAGAAGCTCCAGGACTGGGAAAGCGTATTAAACAAGCCAGAATAGCTGACGGGCGCTCATTAGAAGTCATCTGTGCTGAAGCTGGGATATCTCGCGTTTACTGGTATGACATCGAAGCGGAAAAAGTTAGAAGTGCATTACCTGAAGAAACTCTACGCAAGATTGAAAAAGTACTCGGTATTGATTTGGGAGTGAATTTTGACGTTTAGTATTGACGGGGTGGTTTTATGAATCATGACAATTACTAGATCATACAATCCAAAATATCAACACAAACGTATAAGTAATGCTAAGAAGAATTCCATAGAAACATAGATGCCACCCTAATCATCCATAGGGTGGTTTTATTAATAATCAAGAGCCTTTGGGACGGCAACAGGAAACAGGAAAAAGATTAGCTCCGTTCGCGCAAAAGCCCTCCTCAATCAAATAATGGGGGGGTGGTTAGTTTCTCTATTTAAAAAGCAACTTAAATTCGCATCTTATCTCTCAATTGTGCAAATCTCGGGTAATAGTGCGATCGCTTTTGCGGCATTTATTTAGCTATGCGAGCAAATAAATGCCACCTCTGTCAGGACAGAGATGGTCTACCAGCCAATAAATAGATGTCTGATTATTCAAGTAATTATCTTACTCTTCAATTATGAGAAGATTCGGAGGATTTTATGATAAAAACCACATTTTTCAATCTTACTGTAGTAGTATAAATGCACTAGAAGAAAACCCCACTATGAGTTAGTGGGGTGTTGTATAACTCGTTTTTAGCATCAGTGGTGAATGCAATTGAAGTTATATGCTAGCAACTGATTGTGGAAAATTCAGGAAAATAAAACCACTACCACTCTGGCAAGGGTGGCAGTGGATAAACAAAACTCATTCCTTTATCTACTTAGTTATACGTTTATGTTTATCAACCGGATTTTATGGCCTAACAATTATGATAAATAAATGCCACCCTATAGATGACTAGGGTAGCAGTAAACAATCTAGACAAGTTTGATTGACTTTAATATATACGGTTGTGTTGATGCTTTAGATTTATGAACTCTACGAAAGAATAAGCTTTTTCGACTTCGATTTTCGTAACAAAATGCTGGTGCAAGATATTAGGATAGAAAACTGGCTATGCAAGCACTACAACCACTTAATTTGATTGAGCCGACTGCTAAGATTTTGAATAACGCTAGCAGCATCGTTGCCAGCAACCATAATAATTGCAAGAAAACGATTACCAATTTGGACACAGTTGATTGCAGCAGTACTATCGAATGTATTTCCTGAGACATCCGATACATTGAGTTTAACGTTCTGCAATCCAGCTTTTCTCATCACATCCATAGCAGCAGTAAATGCATCAGCTAATATGATAGACTCGTCTGTAACATGAAGAAATTGACTTTTCCAAAGTAGTAGGGGGGTAGACATGGTGAAACCTCCTTGTGTAAATGATGTTGTTGATAGTTTTGACTTTAGAGAGCGATCGAGAAGAACCAGGGAAGAAAATACAGATTCTGAAATCTTGCGCCTTCTCAACAAGTGCTAGTGGGCGGAGGCCATCCTACAAAAGATATAGTATTCTCTATAGAAACCTAATTGCTTAGAAATTTAACGTGGATAACATTGCAATCCCCGCACTGAATCGCCCAGTAGATGCCATAGTAGAGATTCCTGGTTCTAAAAGTATTACTAATCGGGCACTGCTTGTTGCTGCTTTGGCGCAAGGGGACTCTATATTAGAAAATGCCTTATTTAGTGAAGATAGTCAGTATTTTGCCAAATGTTTAGCAAGTTTGGAGATTCCTATTACGTTAAATTCTGACCTAGCTCAGATTCAGGTGTCAGGAAGAGGGGGCAAAATTCCAGCGGCACAGGCTGATTTATTCGTAGGTTTGGCTGGTACGGCAGCAAGGTTTATCTCAGCGCTGGTGGCACTGGGCAACGGTGAGTATCGCCTAGATGGTGTTCCCCGTATGCGAGAACGACCAATGAGCGACTTGCTTAAAGTTCTGCAAACAGGTGGAGCAACCGTTCACTTTGAGGGCAATCCTGGCTTTATGCCCTACACTATCCTTGCTCAGCAATTCTATGGTGGACGTTTTCGCTTGAAAGCCAATCAAACTAGTCAACAGCTTTCGGCATTGCTAATGATTGCACCCTATGCTCAGCAGGACACTATTGTGGAAGTTGAAGGTACACTGGTTTCTCAGTCCTACGTTAAAATGACTTGTCGGCTGATGGCCGATTTTGGTGTACAGGTGGTGCAAGCCGACGAGAATCAATTTCAGATCAAAGCAGGTCAGCGTTATCAGGCTCGACATTACACTATAGAACCCGATGCATCGAACGCCTCTTACTTTTTTGCTGCTGCCGCCGTTACAGGTGGAAGGGTACGGGTTAACCATTTGACAAAACAATCCTGTCAGGGCGATATTCTTTGGCTCAATGTCTTAGAACAGATGGGTTGCCAGATTAACGCCTTTGATAACTACACTGAAGTGACAGGGCCCAAGCAATTGCAGGGCATCAACATTGATATGAATGATATGTCGGATTTAGTGCAAACATTGGCAGCGATCGCGCCGTTTGCCAGTTCACCAGTTACTATCCGGAATGTAGAACACATTCGCTATAAAGAAACTGAACGCATTCGAGCTGTTGTCAGTGAGTTGCGTCGGCTAGGAGTCAAGGTAGAAGAATTTGCTGATGGACTCAAGATTGAACCAAGCCAAATAACTCCAGCAGCAATTGAAACTTATCATGATCATAGGATGGCAATGGCTTTTGCTGTAACTGGCTTGAAGGTACCAGGAATTGTTATCAAAGACCCTGATTGTACAGCAAAGACTTTTCCAGATTATTTTACCCGATTCTTCCAATTACTGGGTCTGAATCCCCCGTGCATCTAGATTGCAACGAACGAGGTGATTGAAAGTAGAGAACTGTTGCATAAAGACAAGGGCACCAAAAATGCAGAGACTCGCACCAAGAATGACAGTATTGACAGCACCAATGTTGGTTGCTAGTGCACCAGCAACCAAACTACCTATAGGAATTGCACCTGTAGATGCCATGACATAAAGACCCGTGATCTGTCCACGATTTTCATCAGTTACCACCAGCTGCAACACTGTACGACCAGAAATAATCTGCAAAATAAAGCCGAAACCAGCAACCACTAGTGAGAGTAGCGAAAGCCACAATATATGGGAGAGTGCAAAGATGATCAGACTTACTCCCATTAGAGCTGTTCCAAATGCCAGAATTTTTTCCAACCCTAGCATGCTCTTGCGCCCTGTTAGGTAAATACCGCCAATCAATGTTCCCAAGCCTGACGCTGTCATTAAAAAACCAAACGTGTTAGGTCCACCGTGCAAAATCTCTTTAGCAAAAATTGGCCCTAATGCCATATAAAATGCCCATACCCAGCAGACCAATGCGGACCCAATCAATATTGATCGCAGAGGTAAAAACCCGAAGGCATAGCTAAAACTAGCTTTCAATTTTTCTAAAGGTTTGTGTCCAGAGCTAATTGTCTGTTTAGGCACAATCTGCATCATCACAAGGGCAACAATTACGGCAATGTAGCTCATACTATCGAGTAGAAAACAAATGCCTGCTCCAACCAGCGCAATTAACACGCCTGCAATTGCAGGTCCAAGCATAACTGACACGCTGACTAGAGAAGAGTACAAAGCGAGCGCATTGCCAAGATTCTCCTTGGCGATCGTTTCTGGGAGAAATGCCTGTCGAGTGGGAATCTCGAAAGCATTAATAACCCCTTGTAACAAAGAAAGAAGCGTAATGTGCCAAATGTTAATAGTACCGCTCAGAGCCAACCACGTCAGCGCCACAGACTGCAGCATGCCCAAAATCTGAGCAATCAATAGGACTCGATGGCGATTCCAGCGGTCTGCAAAAACTCCGCCCAGAGGAATTAAAACAAAACTGGGAATTTGACTGGCAAATCCTACAAGACCAAGCATCCAGGCAGAATTTGTGAGGTGATACACAAGCCAGCTCGTGGATACCTGGGTCATGGAAGTACCAATCAGAGAAATTGCTTGACCTGTATAATACAGGCGAAAATTTCTATAGCTAAAAGCACGGAGCATGATCTGTGTCTCCTATCTGATGTGGCTTCTAATTTTTATTAAATACTAAAAGTTTATCGGGTTACTGTATATTATTGAATATCATCTAGCCATAAACAATGAAGTAAACAGAGGCTAGGTTATTCAATGAGTATATCTAGGAATTTATCTCATGAGCTTAGACCTAAAACTATCAGGTAAAACAGCAATTGTCACAGGTGGTAGTGCAGGCATTGGTTTAGCGATCGCCAAAGCCCTTTATAGTGAAGGGGTGAATGTGGTGATTGCAGCTCGTAACCCAGAACGATTAGAGAATGCCGTCAGTGCAATCCAGTCTCTACCTACACCAGGGGCGAAAGTCATTTCTATCAGTGCTGATTTAACTCAAGCCGAGAGTATTGATCAAGTTGTTTCAACCACACTAGAACAGTTTGGACAAATTGATATCTTAGTTAATAATGCTGGGTCAGCTCGTGCTGGATCTTTCCTTGAGTTGAGCGATGATATCTTTCTAGATGCTTGGAACTTAAAATTATTAGGCTACATTCGCCTAGTTAAAGCTGTTGTTCCTCATCAAAAGAATCGTCGGGATGGGCGGATCGTCAATATCATTGGCGGTGCAGGTCGAACACCCCGTCCTAGTTTCCTTCCTGGTGGCACAACCAATGCTGCCTTGCTCAATTTCACACGAGGAATCTCTAAAGAGTTAGCAGAGTACAACATTCGAATTAATGCCATTTCGCCTGGTGCTACTGCTACGGAACGGGCTGAACGCTTGGCTGAACAAAACGCCCAAGCGCGTGGGATTACCGTTGAGCAAGCAAAAGCAGAAACAATACAAGCAATTCCCCTTAAGAGAATCGCCCAACCAGAAGAAATTGCCGCATTGACACTATTTTTAGTTTCTGACCTTGCTGCTTCAATTACAGGTGCAGAGATTCTCGTTGATGGCGGAAGTACACCAGGAGTCTAGCCAGTCTCTCATACCAATTCACTATAAATTTGATATGCCTTGGTAACTAAAGAGACAAGGAGGACAAGGAAGACAAGGGGATAGATTTGTATCAAGGTTTAGTGAAATGGTATCAGTATAGAGAAAAAAGATGAGTCGGAAAAACAACTCATATTAGGTGCAGCGATCGCTCTAATTACATGCTTTAATTCCACCACCTTGTTTGAACATGATTGATTCCTACCCTTTGACTTTTATCCATAGCTTACTTCTATTTAGTACAGCCTTCATTGCAGGGGGACTGAATGCCGTAGCAGGTGGTGGAAGTTTTATTACGTTCCCAGCACTGATTTTTACAGGTGTACCGCCAATCACAGCAAATGCTACTAACAATACCGCCATTTGGGTAGCTGCTCTTGCCAGTGCTGGAGCCTACCGTAAAGATTTGGGCATAAAGCGGCAAGTTTTTTTAGTGTTATGTGGTATTAGTCTGCTCGGTGGGATGATTGGCTCTTTAGCATTGTTGTACACATCCGCAGATGTGTTTAAAAAGCTCATCCCCTATCTATTGCTATTGGCAACCTTGTTATTTACCTTTGGGGATGCTCTTAGAGGATGGTTGCAGTTGCAGAGTCACAAGTCAACGCCGAAATCTATACCTATATTTAACCTCGCCTTGGCACAATTAGCGATCGCCATCTATGGTGGTTTTTTCGGTGCAGGTTTAGGAATTTTAATGTTGGCAACCTTATCGTTTTTAGGTATCAAAAGTATTCATACAATGAATGCCTTTAAAACATTTTTAGGAAGTTGCATTAATGGAATTGCAATTATCCCGTTTATTTTTGCAGGTGTCATTGCTTGGCAACAAGCAATTCTAATGGCTGTGGGTGGTTCTTTGGGTGGATATTTAAGTGCGCATTATGCGCGTAGAGTTCAACCCCAATTGATTCGAAAGTTCGTCATATTTGTTGCCTTTGGTATGACTATTTACTTTTTTCTTCATGGCTAGACTAGTATAATTTTGGAATCAACCTGTCACCAATCAGCGTTAATAAATTGATGCCAGTACTTTATCTGCTGCGGCTCTGAATGCAGTTGCGGCACCAGCACTCATATCTCGTGGTGCACAAATACGATTTCTCACATAGGCAAGAGTGATAGCTCCGACAGCAGACAAAAACGGATCAATTTGGTCTTTTCCACCAACTCTACCCCAAGGCAAGGGTGTGTCATTCCCATTGATGAGATAGTCAGCTAGTAGTCTGAGGTGAAAATCAACCGCTTCAATAACTGCGGAAACATCGCCATTTTTTGTTAAATTTTGCACTCCAGAGTTTTTCAAGATGTCTCCTATCGCGGCTTCTCGATTATCACTGAGTCGTTCAGCCGCTTCTGCTCGATATTGGATTTCCTGACTAGTTGCTATATCTAATGGCAACAAATTTCCAATTGGCTGTACACCCCATCGGCGGCGTAGGAGTAAATTATTGGTGGTGTCATCCGATTTGACTCTGTGGTATGCAGGACGCTGATTCAGTGCTTCAAACCAAGCATTGATATGGGGAAAGCGTGGATTCCCTTTGATATGATAGCCTCGATATACAGGTAAGTTAGCCGCTAATCGATCTAAATGGGGACTATACATGATATCCACCAGACTAAAACTTGAGACAAAATAAGGGCCTGGATACTTCGCCAAGGCTTGCTCAAGTTCATCTAACTTCGCTTCAAACGCTGCCTGTAAATTTGCTAACTCATTAGTATCAACAGGTGTTTGCCTAAGAAATTTGTAGGCAACATCCCTAAACCCATTGGTTTCAGCATCTTCAACCAACTGTCTAGCAACGGCATTTTCCTGTGGATCTACAGGGAGTAATGGTGGATTGGGAAATCGTTCTTCTAAAGCAAGGAGAATATCTTTAGACTCATAAACTAATTTACCCTCAATTTTTGCACCAGGGACAAGAGTTGTGGGAACTAGGTCTGTATACCATTTTGGCTTATTACTCAGATCAATAAACTCTGTCTCAAACGGAATTTCCTTTTCTTCTAAAGCAAACCAAACTCGCTCACAGAAAGGACACCAAGAATTAGTATCTCGGTAAAGGAGGACTGGAGGTGTTGTATTTGGAGGAAGTTTTTGGAGACTACTGGGGATAGGTGCAGTAGAGGGAGATTGACCAGGTCTACGTACCCGCCGTGCAGGAGTATTTTTCTGAGCAATCTCTAATAGTTGCTCCCAACTAGATATTGTATCTGGGATAGACATTTTTTTCCTCGCTTATAATTTTTAAGTACTATAAATTTATCGGCAAACAGTATTTAATAGATTAAACGCAGGTTACCACAACATTTAGTACAAAATCAAGTCTTGTCATTTTATAATTTGCTTGGTTTTAAATTGATATTATTTATGTAATAACATAAAAATACAAATTATTTATCAATTTATCGTATTATAAAAATTTATCATCCAAAATATAGTTTTCTTGACTGCTACAAGCCATTTTTGCTCAGCAATCAAGAATAGGCATCAGTTTTGTAAGAACATTTCACGCTTGCAAATCTAGATAAATATTTATCAGCGAGGAGAGCCATTAATTATGACGACAGAGAAACTAGCATCAAATCAATATCCTATTCACGACTTTATCCGGAGTCGCTGGAGTCCTAGAGCCTTTGCTCATCTTCCTGTTGAGCAGGATAAGCTACTCTCTCTGCTAGAAGCGGCTCGTTGGGCTCCTTCTTCTTACAACCATCAGCCTTGGAGTTTTATTGTTGCCACTCATGATGACCAAACAGAATATAATCGTCTGCTCAGTACCCTGGTTGAGTTTAATCAAGGGTGGGATTTTATTTTGTAGCCTTAATGTATTATATACGTAGCGTATAATGTATTCGCTAACACCTCTTTCTTCCATATCCACTCAATAGAATAGGGAAGTATAGTTCAGGTAGCAAGCCACCCTTTTGTTTTCTCAGGGTGGTTTTTATCACTCACGTCTAGTAAATTGTCTAGATGAAAGTAAAAAGGTAAAATACCTGACTTTTTTGTAAAAGTTAGGTATGTAAAAACATCATCAATTTATTATCATTATTGTATATGACAAGTGCTAATGTCAACGTATCTCGAAATACAAGATTTGCATAAAAAGACCCTGCTAGGAATCCAATAGGAGCAGGGTGTGGCAAAGAAAATACCGCAAAAATATATCAGGTGTTAGCTTGATATTCTACATTATTTTTTAAATACGTATATTTTTTGTATAAACCGTAGTTAATATTAATAAACATATTCTTATTCCATCTTATGGAGTGACGATTAAATGCCACCCTGAGGAAACTATAGGGTGGCAGGTGTGATTCGAACTAATATTCTTACTCATTCTATGAACTATCTGTAGAAAATGGGGTATTAAAGATTACATAATTTACTACACGAAAAATACATTTGTATTGCTAAATTAAAACTCTACTCAATACGGTGAAATGTGAAGTAGAATAACGCCAGACAAACTCACTTCATACAAAATAATTCCTTATGTATTGTCAAAATATGTATTACCGTAGTACACTAATATTTGCTATTAATTTGTAGAGCTACCCTCAGCTACATTATTTGTTAGCTGAGGTTATTTATGAGTAGTTTTACTCATTATCTTTAATGAGCTTTCGCCTTCCTCCAGTTTTTCACAATTGAGGAGTAGCATATAACTTAAATACTTTCATTGCTGACAAGTCTTGATCAAACAAAACCCCGAACCGTAAGGTGGGGTTTTTGCTTAGTATATGCTTCGCATCAATGATTTAAGATTGCTATGATTGTCTTCAACTCTTCTGCATGGAGGCAGGTGCGATCGCTGTATATTGTTCAGGAGTCAGCAATACTTTCTGAATGTCGAGAGGCTTAGGTAACAAACCTTAATTCATAACCTGCTGTTGTGTCTTATCTCACTGTTTAGATGTTAATTCTGATGTCAATTCTTGAGGCGTAATTTTAGCACAATCTTCTGGAGATAAAATAACTTCGCTAATATTAATTTTTTTGAGCAACAGTTTTAAATCATAGGTTATAAAAGTAATAATAAATATTATGTATTGCAGAATAATACTATACAAAGTAAAGGCTAATGGGCGGAACTCACCTTACAAATAAAATTGCACCGATGCCTCCTCTATGACTCATGCCCTCATTTTTGTTTCAGACGATAACCCAATCCGTGAACTGTTTCGATAAAATTTTCTGGCGCACCTAAAGCTCTAAGTTTTTGTCGAAGGCATCTAATGTGAGACGAAAATCTCTCAGTACACTGCTCTGGGAGAATGCTGATCCAAGCAGTGACATAAATTTTTAGGAAACTTGGGTTACACAGTACTTGCATTTTGTGGATAAATATGAAAAGCTCTGTTAAAGAACAATAATACTTTAACTTGATTGACTTATAGTACTTTAAAAGCGTAATTAACCAAAAAGTCAACACATGACCCAACTGAAAACTCTTCCCAACTACGACCCCACATTATTTGAGGGTGCTGCAGAGAATTATGCTCAGTATAGAACTAAATATCCACCTGCTGTTTTCGATAAACTAACCGAAATCTTGCATCTCAATGGTCTGGGACGTCTCCTTGATCTGGGTACTGGACCAGGTCTAATAGCAATTCCTCTACGAACCAAATTTCAGGAAGTCGTTGCTGTTGATCCCGACCCAGATATGCTTAAGGAAGCGCAACGCCAAGCAGCAGATGTCGGAGCAAATAACATTACTTGGCTAGAGCGAGGAGCAGAACTGATTGATTCTAGTTTAGGGGTGTTTAAACTAGCTACCATTGGCAGAGCCTTCCACTGGATGCAACGTGAGCTTGTACTGGAACGCCTTTATGAATTACTCACAGATGATGGAGCGATCGCACTGCTCAACACTGGTGATAACCCCTGGCAAAGTTCTCTCCCCTGGAAACAAGCTGCTATTGGGGTAGTGAAGAAATGGTTGGGTGAGGAACGACGAACTGGACACAGAGGACAGGGTACTCGTAAACCTGTTGATCCTCCCCACGAAGTCGTCATTGCCAATTCAGCTTTTGCTCGCCAGCAAACCTATGAAGTGCCATTTACAAAATCCTGGACAGTCTCTAGTTATCTTGGCTACTTATACACTACAGCCTTCTCCCTCAAAATTTTCTATGGGGATAACGCTGAAGCATTTGAAGCAGATATTAAAGAAGCATTACTAGCAGTTGAGCCTTCTGGACACTTTACAGAAGAACTCAAAGCAACCATCCATGTGGTTTGGAAGTATTAATTGACTTCTCCTTTGGCTAAAGCTCAAAGGATTCTAAACGGACGGTTAAAACCGTCCCCTCGCTTTCACCCCTCGGCTAGAAGGCGAAGGCTCTCATCTTAGTTTGGGTAGATTTTACAGTCTTGCCTGATGGTGATCATTTTATTGCAGATATAGTATATGGTGATCCCACATTGCAACAGTGGCTAGTTTCACCAGGCGATCGCACAAAGGTATTGTCAGCTTCATAAGATCTAATGCTTAGCTGTTCTTAGAGAACAGCTAAATTTGTTCCATTTTTAAGGTCAATTATAACCAGGGATGGCGTGGTGGATTGACCTGATTGAGGAAATAGTTACCAACAGCATAGTATTTCCAACGAACAGGGTCATGTAAGGTATGGGTTCGAGCATTACGCCAATGACGGTCTAGGTTGTATTCTTCTAGAGTGGACTTGGTTCCTGCTAACTCAAACAGCTTGTTGGTGGTTAAAATAGCAGCCTCTGTTGCTAGTGCTTTCGCTTCAGCAACAGCAATTGAAGCTTCCGCCACACTTGTCTGTGTTGGGTCTAAAATCGCCTGATCTATATATTCCCTTGAACGACGCAGCAGTGCTTCAGCTGCATGAATTTGGATGACCAGATGACCAACATTGTAGATAGACAGTGGATCTTCGTAACCATGCTCTAGTTCAACATCAATCCAAGGACGAGCATAGTTGCGAACATAGTGAATTGTATCTCTCAAGGCTGCTTTGGCAATGCCAACATCTACCGCAGCTTGGATAATTTGGGCGATTGGTCCTTGGGTAGTGGGACGTTCAAATGCCTTGTAGTGAGGAATCACCTGTTCTTCTGACACTTGCACATTTTCAATAATGGTTGTGCCACTGGCGGTACTTCTCTGCCCAAAACTACTCCAGTCGTCAATAACAGTCAAGCCTGGTGTACCACGTTCTACAATAGCAATGACTGTTTTGTCATCATCATTGTGAGCAATGACTGGAATCCAATCTGCTACTAATGCTCCACTAGAGTAGAATTTTCGTCCATTGAGAACATATCCAGAGCCAGACTTGTGTAAGCGTGTTTGTACATCATTTACAGATTTAGTGCCAATCTCAGAAAAAGCATTTCCAAACCGCTTACCTTGCAATACTAAGTCAAAGAAAAAACGTTTTTGGTCTGGGGTACCATCCAACCGTATGGATTCCACAATGTATAAAAGTTTTTAGGTGCTTGTCGATAACTTAACAAAAATGTACTTTTATTTGATAGAGTAACTGTATTTTATGTTTGTCAAGCTAGCACAGTTTTTTCAAAAAAACAAGTCTATAGTCAGGTTTTTGCTACTCTCTTTTCAAGAGCACTGGATTTTCAGCAGCTAGACAAATATTCAGAAATTAAGAAGATTGTGCAATAATATTACAAAAGTACGGTTTATCTACAAACTTTTAATAAATTAAACTTATAGTAAATTCAATTTTTTTTAACCTACACAGACTTGTAGATATACACAATTACAGAAGGTAGCTAATATAGCAAGAGAAGAAAAATGACAATCACTACCAAAACCTATGAGCTAGAAGGACAAATCTTAGAAGCTTGCTCTTGCAAAACACCCTGTCCCTGCTGGATCGGGGAAGATCCCGACGAGGGAAGTTGCGATAGTTTTGTTGCTTATCATATTGAACGGGGAAATATTCAGGGTTTGGATGTTTCTGGGTTAACCCTCGTCAAAATTGTCTATATCCCAGGTAATGTGTTTGCGGGGAACTGGCGTGCGGTCACCTACGTAGATGGCAAAAGCACAATTGAACAGCAACAAGCATTGATCAAAGTTTTTACAGGTGAACTTGGTGGAGCGATCGCGGATTTAGCAAAACTGGTGAGTGAGAACTTAGATGTGCGAGTGGCACCAATAGAATACCAAATCAAAGAAGGCCAAGGGACAATTCGTATTGGTGAAGTCCTAAGTGCAGAGATGGCTCCCTACCGCAGTGCTGATGGCAAACCAACCAAGCTAGTTGACAGCATCTTCAGTACAATCCCAGGTTCTCCCGCGTACGTTGCCAAAGCCACCCATCACACTGTCAATCTCCCAGAGTTTAATCTGACTTGGGAGTACAACGGACGAAATGCCATTCAGGGTGAGTTTCACTTTGAGGCTTAGATACCCATGAACAATTCACAGTACCAAACCACATCAGCATCTCCAACCTTGAGCAAACTCCATAACTTCATGACAGGAGATCTCAAACTCGTTTGGGGACTTGTGTTTTTATCCTGGATTTTGGTGCTCTTGTCTGTGGTCACCAGTTTTGACCACCTGCTATATCATTCTGTTTCAATTTGGCACAAATCTCAATTTTTATTCCCAAAACTAATTCTTTTGCTTCTGAGTTGGCTGGTGATGATTGTCGCGATGATGCTACCTTCCAGCCTGCCATTAATTAGACTGTTTTCAAAAATAAGTCAGCAACAAAGCCAAGAGCAAGGTTCTCTTCTGCTTTTAGTATTTATATCAGCCTACGCTACTATTTGGACTGGCTTCGCCCTCCTCAATTTTGTGAGTGCATTAGGGCTACACTATCTAGTTGATTCCTTAAGTTGGATCTCTACGCGTCCCTGGCTAATTTCTGGCGTAAGCTTACTAATAGCTGGTGTGTTTCAATTTAGCGGACTCAAAGAACATTGCTTAAAGTCATGTCGGCATCCTCTGAGTTTTCTGACTCATCACTACCAACGGGGATTCAAAGCTGCTTGGAATTTAGGAGTTCGTCATGGTCTTTATTGCTTAGGCTGCTGCTGGGCATTGATGTTAATGATGTTTACTGTGGGAGAGTCTCATCTTGCGTTGATGCTAGTGCTCACTAGTGTGATGGTAGTTGAGAAAACATCACGTTGGGGTCATCTGCTAGTTCCAATAGTAGGTATTGGCCTGCTTATCTGGGGTATTGCCACTATATTACATCCAACTTATGTTAACACCTTATTTCTGACACTGTCTGGTGTGATTGCCGCATACTATTGAGGATTTAGGGTTGCTTCTTGGACACTACACCGCCCTTGCAGGTCGGTGTAGGTAGTTCACTCAGCTTCAAGAAAGTACTGGTTGTGCTTCCTTAGACTCAGCTTTCTGGTGAAAGACGCTTGGTACTTCTGCACCAAATGCCTCACCTTGAACCACTTCTGAACGAGAACCATCAACCCCCACGGGAACATCACCTGTAATGGTGGTGCGATAGAGGAGACGTTCGACATCCACATGATCCAAATCTTGAGGAGCCAAATGCACGGTGGCGCGGTTGTCCCAGAAGGCGATATCACCATTGTTCCAACGGAAGCGGGTGGTGTAGGCTGGTTTGGTGATTTGGTTAAAGAACAATTCTAACAACAGCTTACTCTCTTGTGGTGACACGTTAACAATACGCGAAACAAAGCCAGGGTTAACGAATAAAGCACGTTCACCAGTCTCAGGATGAACTCTGACGACTGGGTGAATGGAAACCAGCGGATTGACAGCAATGCGCTCGTTAAATTTGGCAGTGTAGGCTTGATATCCGCCTCCATTGAAGCGATGTTCCGCTTTCAATGTATCTGCTAGCGCCCGCAGAGGTGCTGAGAGTCCCTCATAAGCGGCAACAAGATTACTCCATTGGGTGTCACCACCAACACTGGGAACATTAACTGCGCGTAAAACTGACGCTGCTGGTGGGTTGATTGCTGCTGTTACGTCTGTGTGCCATGGACCTCCGGTGCGAAAACCATATTGCCGCTCATAGAGCTTACGGTCTACAGGTTTAATCTGCGGAAATCCTGGAACTGGTTCCGGCTCTCCCAAAGGATGGGCAAAAGTTACTTCGCCAAAACGAGATGTGAACTCGACCTGGGCAGCATGATCAATGTTCTGACCACGAAAGAACAGCACTTTCCACTTCAATAGCGCTTTACGAATTTCTTGGACTTGCTCATCAGAAAGAGGACGCGAAAGGTCTACACCGCCGATTTCAGCACCGATAAAACCAGCTACCTGTTTAACTTCTATATGCTTGTAGCCCATGTAGATTCTCCAGAGTTTAATCTGTCGTGTAGTGTTCACACTCGCCTATTTCCTTGAGAATTTTGCTATTAGCCATCAGCAATATTCTAGTGTTGGGAGCATGATTGATATTATCATACACTATTTCGATAGATTTATCGTAGTTTATTTTAAAGAGCAATGCTTGTATGATTCGCACTCAGATTTGGGAACATCTGCTCGCATTTATCCTATAATTATTAGATAGTCTAATTATTAGGGTAACATATTAAAGTTTTCCTCATGAAAATTTGGAATAGACGACTAGGGGAACGCATAAATAAGATCACTGAGGACTATTTCCCCGCCTTCCGCTGGCGTAATTTTCGCCTTTTTTTTGGGGGACAGTTGCTAACAATGTCTGGGACATTTATGACCCAGCAGTTAACTATTCCTTGGCTGGTATACGATTTGACTAAATCGGCTTGGTTGTTAGGTGTAGCAGGGTTTGTCCAATTTTTACCAACGTTATTGCTGATTCCCTTTTCAGGCATATTGTCCGACCGCTGGAGTCGTCGTGACTTGTTGATGCTGGTGCAGATATTAGGAATCAGTGTTTCCCTCACTTTAACAATTCTTACTTTTACAAATTGGATTACATTTCCTATCCTTTTAGTATTGAGTGTTCTCAATGGTTTGCTCAAGGGATTGGATATGCCAGTGCGTCATACTATCGTCACTGAAACCGTAGATGATCGCGCTGATTGGAGTAATGCGATCGCCTTAAATTCAGTGATGTTAAGCTCCTCGTTAGTATTGGGACCTGCTATCGGCGGGATTTTGATTGCTACGCTAGGGGTAAAATATTGTATTCTCTACGACACCCTCAGCTATATCCCTGCCATCTTTACCCTGCTAGCAATGCGGCTTCAAGTCAGATCCATACAGGCTCTTACAAGCATTAGGGATACTTTACAGAAATTGCAGGAGGGCTTTGAATATGTTTCCCAATTCCAGCCGATTAAAGCAATTTTACTCATGCTGGCATTACAGGGTTTTGTCGGGATGGCTCATATTGCACTCATGCCCGTCTTTGCAGCTAAGATTTTGAATGGAGATGCAACTACGATGGCTCACCTCAGTACTTCAGCACCGATTGGATCATTGTTTGCTTGTTTGTATCTGAGTGTTAGGCGAGGGATTGTGGGTTTAGAACGTTTGATTGTCGTTGCCCAAGTCTTGATTGGGATGAGTCTCATCTCCTTTTCACTATCGCGTCAAGTTGAGTTGTCCATAATCATACTGGTATTTACAGGCTGCTTTACCATCCTACAGGTTACAAGCAGCAATATGATTATTCAAACTCTAGTTGCCGAGGATAAGCGCGGACGGGTCATGAGTTTTTATGCCCTAGCAATGGTAGGCACAATGCCTTTTGGGAATTTGTTCGCTGGAACTTTAGCAGATCATTTTGGTGCAGCTAATGCCTTGATTATCTGTGGTAGTCTGATCATTTTAGGTGCACTATGGTTCTCTGCACAGTTGCCAGAAGTGAGCCGTTGGATTGAGCAGTAAACAAGCCGCTTCTGTTATTCATAGCGAATAGTTGATTCTTTCATCCCAGGGGGCAGGTTTGCTAATTTGCTCCCATATGGGACTATACAAAGCTTCATGGAGTTCTCGTGCCAAGACCACTAAACCTGCATAGCCAGCGTAAGCATGGTGACGTTCATGGTTAATGTCCAAATAAGGAATATTCGCTTTGAGTGCTGTATATTTATTGCCAGATCCAGCAATCAACACATCAGCTTTTGTTTGGTTTAATACCTTTAATAAAGCCTCAGGAGTTGCGTCAGACAAAAGCATTCCATCTTTACCGAGGTATTCTTTAATTTTAGCTTTCTCCTCTTCTGTTGTTTTGCCATCCGTAGCTGCAATAACTTCCATTCCCAAGTCTTGCGCTGCTAAGACAAGTGACCAACTTTTCACACCGCCAGTAGAAAGAATGATCCGCTTACCTTTTAAATCAGAAAGGTAAGGAGCTAAAGCAAGATCTAGAGCAGTAGTTTCTTGGGCAATTAACTTTTCTGTACGTTCTTGGAGCTCATGGGCAACAACATTATCTCCCAAAAACGTGCTGAATTTTGCTGCAATATTCCGCAAGCAATGGTTTAAGTTAGTTGCACCATAAAAAGATTCTTCAATGTAAGGAATTCCATAGCGTTCTGCCATAGTTTGTGCCATTTGTATGGCTACATTTGAGCAAAGCACTACATTTAATTTAGCACGATGAGCATAGCAGACCTCTTGATAACGAGCATCACCCGTAATTTTGGAAAGAACACGAATCCCCATTTTTTGGAACAATGGTAAGATATTCCACGTCTCACCTGCAACATTATAATCACCAACAATATTAATATCGAATGGTGTAGTAAACTCAGGTTCTGCTGTACCGATTACATAATTCAATAAAGTTTCATTACCGATGCGATTCCCTAAATTTTTACTACCAAGAAATCCAGGCGCATTTACATAGACAACTGGAATATTAATTTTTTTGGTAGCTAGCTTACAAACACTATCTATATCATCACCAATCAAAGCAGTCACACAAGTAGCGTAAACGAAAATAGCCGCAGGATGATAGCGTTGAGCAATATCCACAATAGCTTTGTAAAGCTTCTTCTCTCCACCAAAAACGATATTACCCTCACTAAAGTCAGTAGTAAAAGCAGTTTGGTATAATCTAGAGCCAGATGAGAGGCTACCATGAGTTGCCCAAGGATTGTGAGTACAAGAAACAGCACCATGTACTAAATGAACAGCATCAGTAATTGCTCCGACAGAAACCATTGCTCCATCAAAAGGACAATTTCCTTGGGTTGCGCCGGGTTGTGGTGGTTTATTACAAGTAAGTTTTTTCTTACCTGTGATTTTTTTCTGGTTATATTTACAAGCTGTTTCACTGAGTGGTTCGTTAATTGCTACTTGAGTATTTTTCATACTTTTCCTCATGCTGAAGATGAATACAAAATAGCCAAGACTGAGTTAGATAAAATACGCAATTCCTCTAACTTATCCTCTATTTTCAGAAATATCTGTTATGACAGTCCTCAATTGTATGAGATACATCCTAGCCCCTCACTTCAACAAGATGTAACTCACTTACTAATCTGAGTTTATCTAAAAATTAGTATAGCTAATATTTTTTTGAAATCAAGTACAGATTGCTCTTATATATTTAAAGCTAATATTATTAGGTAATAAAATAGAATAATTACACTCATTGTTTCTCTGTACCTTGTCTTCTATCTTCTATGAATATCAAGAAAATTAACTTTTTAATCATATTTTATCAAGTATATTTTTGAACTTTAAAAATTAATTATATTTAGATATTGATAAGTTTATAAATTTTATATACACTAAATCTATCAATCAAAAGTACTTTTTATAAGAAATCCTAATTACATTAAGCTTTTTAATTTAGAAGCTGTTTCCTCTCTCTTGTACTATGGAAAACTAAATATTCTTAATTGCATCGTTATTTACTAATTCTTTCACTGGATATAACTGTTGATCGGTCATAGCATTTCCTGCGTAATTTTTGGCATAATTTAATTCTTCTTGAAAATTAGTCTCATTATAAGCCTGGATAAGCACTCGCTCCACATGCCAATTTTGCTGTTTAGCCTAATAAGGATTATGGTGACAAATATCAAAGCTAACTCGACTGTTAGCTTGCTTCATCGCAGTTATCATAGGCGATCGCCCACAATGGCAAATCAGAGTAATCGTACTTGTATGAAATAAGAGTGATTACCCTTATCGCCAGTCTTTTCTCTAAATACAATGGTGTCAAGGGTTAAGAAAATAAGTTGGTTTCTACCTTTGTCACTCATATCGTGGTGTGAGTGACACTTTTTTTGTAGATCGGCGAGAACAAAGGATTATTAGTTACAGAAAAAACGGGTGTAGGTGGTAGGGTGTGGGGTGTAGGGATAAGAATTTAATCTTACAAAACATATATTACTTAAATAGCGGGATATTACCTAGGAAATCTAGGTGTTTTTAAGTGAATTTTCTATAGAAATTAATAAAATAAACATTTATATTAATTATTAGTTAGATGTTTTATTTTTAATTTCAATATGTTGATTGTGTGAATACTTTTAAAGCTATGGAACAACTACAATCACAAACCAGCAATGGGGCGCATTCTCAAATATTATCAGATGTAACCCTGTCTACTTCTCAACAACGCAAAGAACAACTGGAAAATTTGTTGTATCAGAAAGTTCAAAAAGGAGAAGATATTTCCCCTTATATTCAAGCTCTAGACTATTTTTCCTCAAAGAGCACAACACAAGACCAACTCCAAAAAATGTGGACTGAAGTCGCTAAAGAGCGCTCTGTTTTCACTGCCCTACAAAGGATTATTATTACTGCCTTCGCTATTTTAGGAATGATTGCCTTTTTTAATGGGGCGTTTAAATTTGCCAAACCATCAAAAGCTGTCATTAACCCACCCATCACTGCTGATCATCATTAACTGAATAGAAACTCGAAGGAGACAAGACATGGTACGAGAGCTTCGCCGGCGATCGTTCATTCAGGGGGTGATTATCACGTTGGCGGGGGTAATCACCGGGCTATCGCTCAGGCGCAGCGGCGCGTCACAGAGTACTGACAGTAAAACCACAGCTGCCAAGACCATCCGCAAGAGTGCCAGGTCGATGACAAACGAAGAGATCGAGCGGTTCAAAGGAGCCTTCGAGTATGCTGTATCAAAAGGCTTCTTCGACATCTTCAATGATGAGCATCACAACTATGAGCGTAATCGCAACCATGGTCGAGAGATCCTCGCCACCTCACCCATAACAATCAATATCAATCCCAACACTTGGGGATATCGTCTATTGCCGTGGCATCGCTCTTTCCTCCTTGAGGCAGAGATGATGCTACGCACTGCTCTCCGCAAACGAAATGTTGATGAGGGCAAAAACCCCGATGAGGCCGCTCTCCTTTTTATACCTTACTGGGATGCTGCCCACGACCAGAGTCTGCCGCAGTGGGTACTTGACTTCCAGCCAAAGGGCGGGACAGCAACCGTGCCACCGAACCTGCCAAAGGGTCACGCTGGATATGGCAAGGAGGTAGGCGAACGATACGATATTCAGTTTGGACGCTGGCCCGGACAAAATTTGGTCTTCGACACGTTGCAGACACCCGATCACGTCAGCCGCAT
>JAJPJF010000394.1 GCA_021324415.1 Nostocales cyanobacterium Centralia_MAG_434 | reverse complement strand
CTGACCTGAAACTGAGTTAATAAATCGCAGTGGCATTCACTCAGACCTGCGCTATAAATATCTTCGACAACTTGGATGCGGCCGTGGATGTACTCCTCACCCTTGGTTTCCACAAAGTAAGTGTCTTGGACTTGAGCATGGAGAATAGATTTCCAACCACTAGCAACAGATTCTACGACCACAGTGCCACTGAAGTCTGGGTGAAACTGATACATAAAGACACGCTCAGTGGCAAGAAACTGCCGAACCTCACAGACAGTGGTGTTGAGAACTGTATCAAGATTCAAACTCTGGCGGATGCGCACAGCTATTGCCATCACAAGTTGTTGCCACTCAATCTGTTTTTGTAGTGCTTTTTCTTTTTGCTGAGTAACGCTGTGGAGGGAGATTGGATGAGACTGCTCGTGATTCATTTTCTCAACGCCTAACCATATAGAAAAATGCTTATACAGATCAAACAAGCTGCTGTTTGTGATTTTGGCTGTTTCTCGGTTTTGGAGAACTTTTAAAGCTCAAGGTGATGATTGATTGACAGTAGAGTATCAACTGAGTTGGTAGATGAAAAGCAGTTGGTGATTACATACAAATATGGCGCAACATATTGTTTCACTAAATTATAAGAAAATTATGAGCATAGGTGTCGAGGATCACGAAAGATAGGCAAACAGTGCAGTTAGGGTGAAATAAATAGTGAAGGGAAAAGTGATCGCATGATTGTGCAGCGCTCTCGAGCGCGATCGCCCATCACCTGCGATCACCTTTGCCACTGCTGTTTAGGGCAATCGCGGATTGATTCTAGCTGGCAGGGGTCCTTGTGTTTTGGGAACTACAGCTTTGGGTATGTTCTTGAATAAGGCACTTACCAGTAATAAAATGTCCAGCCGAGGAATAAACCTAGAAAAATGGGGCAGGCTTCTTAGTTGATTCGTTAGTGTTCTGACTAGCTAGTTGTTGTATAAAGCCTGCCCCATTTTTTACGGAAGATGCGACGCCTTTGTGGTTGATTTGTCGGCGCAGTAGGTTATTCGTTGTAATAAGGCTGGACATTTTATTTTTTGGATCTCCCTAAGTTGTTAAAGTTCAAGTAGCTGGCACTCCTACAGCTGGCGCTCATGACCAACCCACAAATTTAAACAGATGGGTACCCAGATTGCTCTGGTTGTGCGATCTAAGTCTTGCAAGGGCAGTGCGAGCGCTGATTGGTCACTTGGGCCAGTGCACAAGAGTGCAATCGCCATCCATAACGTACTATGGTGTAGCGTCTTCCGTTATCAGCAGACAACACAATCGACCTCATCAGCATGAATACTTACTCAAAACTGTCCAGCACTCCTGTGTTTCTTAAAAATAGCCAAGTGGTGGACACTTGTTCAAACCCTTGTTTGCTGAGGAATCTCCCCAGAATTGTCCTCAATAATTTTCACCATTGCTGTGTAGGCAATCGCGCTCTTGAAGGTTGGCAGTGGTTTGACCCTTGATGGCGAATGCCCCTAGTCCTAGGTAAAGATGGAAGCCAGTAGAATGAAGCTAGCCAACAAAACAAAGCAAATCAGTTGAACAGAAGTGACCATCGCCACCCCATGTAAGTCGTGGGGTGGCATTTGCTGAGGGAAGGTAGCTCCGTGGAGAATGGGTAGCAAAACACAACGCCAACCCAAACAGATGGGTACCCAGATTGCCAAAACAAGAGCGATTGCCCATAGGGCAGTGAGCTAAAGCAAGGGTCGCCATTGCTTACCAGTAATAAAATGTGACTCTTTGTGAGTTTTGGTGAACTCTTGAGATAGTTGTGCAGCAAGAGACTAAACTTTGGTAGATACAAGAAGGGAATTAGTTGACAACTAACAAAAGGTTAGTTCAGCACTTGCTTAAGGGACCAGATCAAAGCCCATGCCCACATGAGTGAAGTGAGCATCTTCGGTAAGGATTGTTGTAATGCTACATTCTTGCATAACAACCATTGAGGTCAAGTCAGTAAAAGAAATTAGGGGCTTATCGAGAAATTTAGAACGAAGTATTTGAGTTTGAGCAAAGCGTTCTTCATTGATACGGATTAAATAAAAGTTATCAGACTTAAAGGCTGACAGCAGTGCTTTCATCGATTGGTCGGCCCTCGGTGCCGGAAGTCGTCGAAAAAAGAAAGTGAATGTCTCGTCGAGAATGTAGTCAGTTGTATAAATTTGTCCTTTGCGAGCAATGACATGTTGGTAAGCTTGTGAGGCTTGTTGGTGATAGCGTTCACTTTTGTCGTGAAGCGTCAGCCAACCCCAAGTATCAATGAAAAGCTTAGTTGCCATACAGTTGCTCGTCTAAGTTGGCAGCCAGATCCCCGTGAGATACTGCCCCAATGAAGTTTGCCAGGGGGTCTCTAGTTTCAGTCGGGGCGTTTGTTTGAGGTGATTTTTTGGTATGAGCAAGCTGTTGAATATAGCGCAACACCTCTTCCAGGTCCTGTTCTGGCAGTTGTTCAATCGCTTCAAAAATGGCTTGTTTGGTTGTCATCGCAATGAGTTAACGTAGTTTTCTTCTATAAAACTGCTTATTCGGCAACACTGTTAGTTCAATGTCCTAATAATCAACTTTCTCAAAGGTTCCAGAAACATTCGCGCTTGGGTCTGTCGCAGTATAGAGAATTTTTCTGCCATGATCAACAAGAACACCAAAGTTCGTATATTTTGTACCATTACCTTTATCAAAGGCATTAAAGGTGATAGTAACAGTGCAATCACTATTGACTTTGTGGGTACCAGTATCAAATAAATTTTGAGCAATCACTCCATCAGTACTGGTACTACCCGAAAATCCCTGTTATGTTGCCATTTCCATCAAATCTATCTAGAAAAACTAAATTAAAACAAGTCGCTCCAGAATTTATAAAACCTGAAGATTTAACTCCATAGTAACCCTGTAAAGATCTATTTGTGCAAGACAGTCTTGGTGTGGTGTCTTTTGGTTTTGCTATTGTTTGTATACTGACAAAACCCAGAGCAAATAAAGATCTCACTTAAGGATAAAAACCGGAAGCAGCTTGCGGTACTTCCCCGGAATTTGATGACATTAGTCACCAGACAACTTTTAACCTATTGGATTGATAGTGAAACCACACACGTAGGGACATTTTATTTTTTGGATCTTCCCTGGCGCGACCCAAGCAATAGCCCAGCAGGGGGAACGCTGATCGCACTCTGGCGCACCGCAGTCATGCAATTGTGGAGAGACGCGAAAAAGCTTAGGATGCTAAATAAATTGTTCACACACAACTGAAATTTGGAAGTGTTTTTTGGTCATCATTGATAAGAGTAACTGATGATTTGCGAGAAAAAATTGCGTATTGTGCGAAGCTTTCAAGAAAATTTGGCTTGACCTGTAACGAAAGTCAAACCAAATTTTCAACGCTGATTTTGATTGGTGTTAGGGAGAACCAAAAAATCAAATCAAACGCCGTAAATTAGTGTGCTTTCCGCGTTGATATTATAGGGGTCCAGTCTTATTGGGTGAAAGCACGGCGTTTGATTTGATTACGTCTTAAGTGCCTTAGCTATAGTTGAGATATTTCTAGGCAAAGTATAGGTAAACAATAGGTGAACTCTAGGCAAACTATAGGTAAATCAATTAACATATATAAGTTTCTTATGCTCTTATTGAGAAAATTCTCAACTAGCTACCTAGTCTTTTACTATAGTTTACCTATACTTTGCCTAGAAAAAAGATTTTTCTAGGTAAACTCTAGGCAAACTATAGGTATTATTTAGCTATTTTCAAGGCTGAAAAAATGCCTGTTTTAAAGGTCAAACATCACTTCACTATCATTACCAGAAATGCTGCTTGCTGGTGCTGGGGAATTGACGACCGCCGACGATGGGTAACCTCGCTGGACTGGATATTCGAGTCAGCGATCGCATGTGATTGGCGATTGGGCTCTCGCCCAGCAGCAAAGCTGATCGCCCCAGGGGGGCAGTGGTCGTTGTGTTTTGGGAACTACAGCTTTGGGTATGTCCTTAAATAAGGTGTCCTAGTTCAAGTAGCTAGCACTGTTAGAGCAAGCGCTCATGACCAACTCACAAATTCAAACACATGGGTACCCAGATTGCTCTGGTTATGCTCCCTCTGGCAAGGGTTCTTCCGTTATCAGCAGGCAACACAATCGACTTCATGAGCATGAATACTCAACCAAAACTGTCCAGCACTCCCCTATTTCTTATAAATAGCCAAGGGCTGGACACAACTTTTTGGTATTTATACTCAAGTAAAACTGTCCAGCACTCCCTAATTTCTTAAAAATAGCCAAGTGGTGGACACTGGTTCAAACCCTTGTTTGCTGAGGAATCTCCCCAGAATTGTCCTCAATAATTTTCACCATTGCTGTGTAGGCGATTGCTAGGCGATCCTTGCCCAAGAGCGCGATTGCCTTCGGTGATCGCTCGCCTCTGGGAACGTAAGTTGTCGAACAGCACTTGCCAATGCAGCTTACTTGTTCAGGGGCGATGATGTTATGAAGCTGCCTGAGCCTTGATTGGTTGCCCCAAGGTTCGCCAAAGATGTGAGTTTTTGGGGGTGTACAATTGCGCAAGCTACTATTGATGTTTTTGCGATGACCACAACTGTGCACACCCCCTTTAAGGGGTGAATGTAGCTTCTGCAGGCTGAGGGTGGTCAATGTACACCCAAAAATTCTGGAAGTGTAATGAGTTACACTTTCATCGTGATACATATATCATTACGATTTTTGCTAGTCAGAAAAATTGCGAAATTTAGAGATGGGATAGAGCTGGGGTAGAGATCTGGTGGAGCAAATTGGTAACAATTTTTTTGACTTGGATCAGGTTACTTTTTTCTGATGAAAGCTCAACCCGGATTTCTCACAAAAAGATAAAAAAAAGGGGTCAAAAACTGCGAAAATGTATATAGGATAAGCATTTCAGCAGCTATAGAGTATGACCCCAGTATTTAGAGAT